>DASTIQ010000136.1 GCA_035717485.1 Thermoanaerobaculia bacterium
CCGGAACCGTGCTGCTCGCCGCGGCGGCATGCGCGTCGCGGCGGACCTCGGCCCCGGCGCCGGGGCAGGGCGGGGCGACGGCCGCGGCCCGGCCTTCGCCGCCGTCCGCGATCGCTCTTCCTCCCATCGCGCCTCCCGTACTCCGCATCGGGCTTTCGAGCGACGTGGCGGAATTCGCCCTTCCCGCTCCGGGCGCGCCCTGGATCGTCTCGGGCGGCGGAGAGACGGTCCTGATCGCCGGGCCGGTCTCGTTCCGCGCGCTGGGCGGCGGATCGGTCGTGCGCATCCAGACGGGAGCGTTTTCCGAGGAGGCGACGGCGCGAGCGGCGGCCGCCGACGTCGCCCGGCGGACCGGCCTCGAGGCCTCCGTCGCCTTTTCCGCGGAGAAGGGCCTCTACCGGGTCCGGGCCGGAACCTGGCCGGACGCCGCCGCGGCGCAGGACGGCCTCGCGAAGCTGCACGCCGCCGGGATCGACGGGATGCCCGTCTCGGAGCCTTCCGGAGCGGCGGCGATTCTCGTCCGCGACGGAGCGGGCCGCGAGAGGAGCATCGGGGGCGCCTCCGTCGACGTCGCTCCCGGAACGCCGGAGTTGTGGGTCGTCGTCGGCGGCAAGCCGTATCGCGGCCGCGTTCGCCTGGTCGTCAACCCGCGCGGGGCGCTGAACGTCGTGAACGTGGTGAACGTCGAGGACTACCTCCGGGGCGTCGTGCCGGCGGAGATGGGCCCGAAGCGATTCGACGAGATCGAAGCGCTGAAAGCTCAGGCCGTCGCGGCGCGAACCTACGCGATCGACAACGCCGACGGCTTCGCGGCCGAGGGCTACGACCTCTGTGCGACCCCGAAATGCCAGGTGTACGGCGGGATCGAGGCCGAAGATCCCCTGACCGATCTCGCCGTCGAGCAGACCCGGGGCCGGATCGCGACGTTCCGGGGAAAACCGATCCACGCCCTCTTCACCTCCACCTGCGGCGGCGCCACCGAGGACGCGCGGCTGATCTTCCCGGGCATGGCGGCGCCGTATCTCGCGGGCGTGATCTGCGGCGAGCAGGAAAAATCGATGTTCGACGGCGCCCGGGTTCCGAAGGCCTCGCGCGGCCGAGTCCTGACGGCGCTCGAATGGCGAGGCTGGGTCCTCGAACGACTCGCCGCCGCCCGGAGAGGTCGCGGACGCGCCGGAATCTGGGAAGAGGCCTTCCGCCTCGCCGGATTCAAACCGCGGGGAGGTCCGCCCGCGTCGCTTTCGCCGGGGGCCGTCTACCCGGCGGTTCTCGCGGGTTTTGGACTCGCCGACGATCGGGACGTCCATCTGACGAAAGTCGACGTCGATTACGCGGCCGGACCGCCCGATCCCGCGGCGATGCTCGCGGCCGACGCCCGCGCGGCCTACGAGACGATTTCGCGGCTCCGGATCGGCGACGGAGCGGGGCT
The DNA here is from genome assembly GCA_035717485.1 of Thermoanaerobaculia bacterium. Classification (NCBI taxonomy): domain Bacteria; kingdom Pseudomonadati; phylum Acidobacteriota; class Thermoanaerobaculia; species Thermoanaerobaculia bacterium. The sequence goes on from DASTIQ010000136.1 coordinate 1,430, forward strand.
TCCCGCGCCGTCGCGGACGATGTCCGAGGCGGAGTTCGGAGGACTGCTGTTTTCGGTCGCGCTGCGGCTGGGAGGGGTCGTCGAAACGACCGGGCGTCTCGCCCGCCGCGACGGCGGAGCCTTCGTCGTCAAGACTCCTTCCGGTCGCGTCGCCGTTCCCGCGGAGACCACGATCGAGCTCGCGCGCGGAGTCGACGGAAAATACTACCCGGCTTCCGAAATCGCGCTCACGTCCGGGGACGCCGTCGGATTCTGGAAGCGCGGGACGGAGGTCCTCGCCTTCTGGGCGGTCGAATCGCCGGGCGGGGGAACGTTCGAAAAGGAGTCCTCCTGGACGGAGTGGGTGCGCCGCGTTCCGGCGCGGGTCCTCGCGCAGCGTCTCGGAAGCCGGCTCGGCGGCACGGAAGTCCGCTCGGTCGACGTGCGCCGCCGCGGCCGCTCCGGGCGCGTCGTCGAGGCCGCGATCGCGACGGAGAAGGGCTCCGTCACGCTCTCCGGGTTCGACATCCGGCAGGCGCTCGAGCTCCCCGAGCTGATCTTCACCGTCGAAAAGGCCGCGGCGGCCGACGGCTCGCCGGAATTTCTCTTCGTCGGCCGCGGGTGGGGCCACGGCGTCGGACTCTGTCAGAACGGCGCGTACGGGATGGCGCTGGCGGGGTCGACGTTCGAGGAGATCCTGAAACACTATTACTCCGGAATCGACGTCACCGCGTACCCGCCGGCTCCCCCCTCCGGACCCGCCGCTCCGCCGTCGTCCCCTCCGTCCGTTCCGCCGGCGGCCCCGTCCCCGGTCCCCCCGGCGGCGCCTCCTCCGGCCGGTTGATCCTCGCGGCCGCGCCGGATGTAACCTTCCGGGAGGGGTCGTCGTTCTATTCGGGGAGAACGGCGATGGTTCTCGGGAGGCGGGAATGAGCCTCCAGATGGTTCGCAGATCGATCCTGGGCGGAGCGGCGGCGGCCGCGATCCTGTTCGGCGGGCTCTGGGCCGGCCGTCTCGCGGCGGGTCCGCTGGGCCGGGCCCGGAACTTCTCGGCGGACCGGATCTTCGCGCGCGTCGCCGACCGGCTCGATCTGTCGGACTCCCAGCGCGACCAGATCAAGGGCGTGCTCAAGGGGCACAAGGACGCGATCCTGACGAACATCCGATCGGTCCGGGCGGCGCGGCTGGCCCTCCGCCGGGCGATCGAAGCCGAGACGATCGACGAAGGCGCGATCCGCCGGAAGGCCGCCGATCTCGGCCGGGCGGAAGGGGAGGCCGCCGTTCTGCGCGCGCAGATCAAGGCGGAGATCCTGCCGGTCCTGAACGACGACCAGAAGGAAAAGCTCGCGGCATTCCGCTCCCACGCCGAAGGAACGGGAGATCGCGTCGCCGCTTCGGTCCAGGAGTTCCTGTCGAAGTGAAGATCTCCCAGGCGCCCTGTTCCGATTCGGATCTCGCCCGCCGGGCGCGCGACGGAGAGGTCTGGGCGTTCGAGCAGCTCGTCCGCCGTCACGCCGCGATGGCGATCGGCGCGGCCGCGCGGATCACCAGGGACGCCGGCCTCGCGGAGGACGCCGCGCAGGAGGCGTTCTGGAAGGCGTATCGGGCGCTGCCGTCCTATCGCGAGGAACAGAACTTCGGCGGCTGGCTGCGGCGGATCGCCGTCCGCTGCGCGCTCGACATTCTCCGGCGCCGCCGCCCGGAAGGGCCGCTCACCGGATTCGAGCGCGCGCCCGGAGCGGAGGAGCGGGCGATCGAAACCCGGAGCCGGCTCGCCCACGCGCTCGCGCGGATCGCTCCGCTCGACCGCGAGATCCTGCTCTCCGTCAAGGCGGAGGGGAAGTCGATCGCGGACGTCGCGAGCCAGCTCGGCATCTCCGCCGTCTCGGCCCGCGTCCGCCTCCATCGAACCCGGATGAAGCTGAAGAAGATCCTTCGGGAGGAGTCATGAGTCCCTGCCGCCGCGTTTCCGCCGCGCTTCGCGCCGGCGTTCCCCTCGCCCCGGATGCCGAGCAGCATCTCTTCGGGTGCGACCGCTGCCGCCGCGTGGCCCGGACGGAGAGAATCCAGCGCGAAATCGAAATGTTCGCCCGGCCGCCCGCGATCGAAGCGCCGGTCCCTCCCGACTTCGTCGCGCGGGTGATGCGCGGGCTTCCCCGCCCGCGCGCGTTCCCGCCGATCGCCGGCGTCTGGAAGTGGGCCGCCGCCCTGGCGATGTTCTCCGCCGCCGCCGGCTACGGTTACGCGGTCTGGGCCGAGACGATCTCCGCGGGACAGCAGGTCGCTTCGACGTCCTCGGCGCCGGTCGAGGAGGCCGCCGTCCTCAATTTCTGAACCGGCCGGGAGGATCCGATCGGCCGTTTTTCCCGTATAGTGGAGAAAACGGGAGAAAAACTCATGAAGGTCGATCGGCGGAAGCTCATCCTCGGGACTCTCACGGCCGCGTCGGCGCCGGTGCTCGTCCGGGCGGCGTCCTCGGTCGCGCCCGCGAGCGGTCTGGGCGACGTCGACATGCTGAACGTGGCGCTCGGCCTCGAGCACGAGGCGATCTACGCCTACTCGCTCGCCGGGAAGAGCGGGCTCCTCTCGGAAAAGGCGAAGGAGGTCGGGCTCGAGTTCCAGCAGAGCCACGAGGGACACCGCGACCTGCTGATGAGGATCATCCGGGAAAAGGGGGGGCGGGCGGTGATGCCGGCCCAGAGCTACGGCTGGGGAGTTCCGCTCAAGGACGAGAAGGACGTGCTCGCGCTCGCTTTCCAGCTCGAGGTCGGAGCGGCCCGGGCCTACCTCTCGGTCGTTCCGAAGTTCCACGATCGGGCGCTTTCCGAAGGAGCGGCGCGGATCATGGGCGACGAGGTGCTGCACGCGACGGTGCTGCGGAACGTCCTCGGACGCGAGATCGTTCCGTCGTTCCGGCTGATCACGAACTGAGCGCGGAGCACTCACGACCGCGAGTGCGAAGCGCTCCGTCCCGGGACGCGAAGTCCCGGGTGGACCTCCCGAAACCCCTCGACCCTCCGGAGGGGCCCTCCTTTTCCGCCGGCGGTCCATAATCCGCCCGTGCTCATCCTCGTCCCTTCGCACGACGACGCCGGGGCCCTGCGCGTCGCGCTGCCCGTGATCCGCGCCGGCATGCGTCCCGGACGCGACCGGCTCGTCGTGATCGCCGACCGGTGCTCCGACGACACCGCGTCGGCGGCGCGCTCGGCGGGAGCGGAGGCGCTCGTGCGCGAAGACGACGCGAGCGGCCCGGGAAAGGGAGGAGCGCTCCGCTTCGCGCTGGCCGCGATCGGCGGCGATCCTCGCGAGCCGGTGGCGATCTTCGACGCGGATTCGGAACCGTCGGCCGGGTTTTTCGAGGCCGCCGAAGCGGCGTGGGCGGGAGGGGCCCGCGCGCTCCAGGGGTTCGTCGATCCGGTGCCGGGCCGATCCCTGCTCTCGCGGATCGCCGCGTACTCGGAGATCGTCTCGCAGCGCATGACCGACCGCCTGCGCGCCTCGCTCGGCTGGGGCGTCCCGCTCCGCGGAACCGGCATGGTGATCGAGCGCGGCCTCCTCTCGGGGGCGCTCGCGCGCTGCGCGACGTTCGTCGAGGATCTCGAGACGACGCTGCTGCTCGCCGCGGACGGCGTGCGAGTCCGGCCGCTCGGCGCGCGGGTTCGCGATCCGAAGCCGGGGAGCGGCGCGGGCGTCGTCCGCCAGCGGGCGCGATGGCTCGCGGGAAATCTCGCGGCGTTCCGCGCGCGAAACGGGGAGATCCGCCGGCTGATGGGGTCGCTCTCGGGCGCGACCCTGGTCGTCGGCCTCTTCGCGAAGCCGCGCTCGCTCTTCTTCTCGGCGCGGCTGATCCTCTTTCTCGCGCTGCTCCCGGCCGCGGGCTCCGCTCCGATCGGCGTCGTCGAGGTCCTGCTCGGGCTCTTCCTCCTGCGGGATCTCGCTCTCCTCTTCGGCGGGCTCGCGGTCGTCGACCGCCCGGGGTTCTATCTCCCGGCGGTGCTCGCCGCGCCGGTCTATCCGCTGGTCTGGGCCGCGGGCGCGGTGCGATCGCTCTCGGCGCGCGGCCGGTGGCTCTCGGCCCGGCGGGGCGCTTGAAGATCCTCTTTCCCTACCTCGCGCGCACGCGCGCCGCCAACTGGAGCCGGTACCAGCAGCTCCTGGCGGCGCGGGCGCGGGCGGGGGACGACGTCACGGTGCTCGAGCCGCCCCCGAGGAAGAGCGACGAGACGAATTACCGGGAAATGGATCTTCCCCTCCCGGCGGGATTCCGGACCGAGGAGGTCGCGCTCCCGCGGGCGTTCTGGGCGATCCGTTTTCCGTTCGACAAGATCGTGAAGAAAGGCGCCTACTCGCTCGCGGCGAATCGCCGCGCACGGGAGATCGGACGGAACGACCCGCCCGACGTCCTCCTCGTCTACAACGTCACGCAGGAGGGCCTGCTCCGGTATCCGGCGCCGGTCGTCTTCGACGTGGCGGACGATCTTCCCGCGATGCTTCGAATCGAAGGGGGAGTGTTCGGCGGGGTTCTGGCCGCCGCCGCCCGAAAGGCGCTCGCGCGGATGGTCGCGGGCGCGAGCCTCGTGACGACGCCCTCCCGAGTGCTGCTGCCCGAGCTCGGACCGGGCGCCGTGTTCGTCCCGAACGGCGTCGATCGCGAGGAGATCGCGGCCGCCAGGAGGAATGCGGCGGAGAACGCCGCCGGGCCGGGAGGCGACGGCCCGATCGGTTTCCTCGGTTCGTTCGAGTACTTCATCGATTTCGATTTCGTGCTCGAGCTCGCCGCGCGCCTTCCGGCTCGCCGCTTTCTCCTGATCGGCGGCGGGCGGCGGTTCGACGAGGTCCGCCGTCGCGTCGCCGGCGGCCGGCTCGGCAACGTCGAGCTCGCGGGGCCGCTCCCGCATCCCCGCGCGCTCGAACGCCTCGCCGCGTGCGCGTTCTCCCTCTGCCCCTTCACCCGGGATGCCGTCGGGGACGGCGCGTCGCCGCTCAAGCTGTTCGAATCGCTGGCGCTGGCCGTTCCCGTGATCGCGACGCGCACCCGGGAAATCCGCGCGGAGGCGCCCGGAAACGTCGTGTTCGCCGACAGCGCCGAGGAGGCCGCTTCGGCCGTCGCCGACGCGGAAGCGCGACCGTCCGAGGATCGCCGCGCTTCGGCGGAGGAGACGGCCGCCCGGGTCCTCTCGGAGCGGAACTGGGATCGGATCGGCGACGAATGGGCGAGGCGGGTCGGCGAGATCTCCCGCACGACCGCGTGACGGATCGCCCGCGCTATTTCCGGTCGGTCTTCTGGATGGGAATGGCGGAATCCGCCGCCCGGCTCGGCAACGTCCTGCTCCAGATCCTGCTCGTCCGGGCCCTCGTGCCCGCCCGGTACGGCGTCTTCGCCTATGCCTACTCGCTCTTCCTGCTCGTCATTTCGCTGACGAGCCTCGGCATCGCCGAGGCCTTCATCCGGGAGGGCGCGATCCGCGGCGAAAGGATCGGCGCGATCCTGTCGGAACACTTTTCGCTCCGCGCGATTTCGGCGCTCTTCGCCGCGGTCGTGATCGCGGCGGTCGCCGCCGCCGGCCGAGCCGACGGGCCCGTGATCCTCGCCGTCGGCGCCTACCTGCTCTTTCGATCGCTCACGAGTTTTCTGGCGACGGTCTTCCGCGCGCGGGAAGTCATCTGGAAGGAGTTCGTCCTGAGGTCCGCGGAGACGGCCGTGATCGTCGGAGTGGGGGCGGCCGCCCTCGCGCTCCGCTGGTCGCTCCCGCGCGTCGTCTGGGCTCTCGCCGCCGCGGGCGCCGCGTGCCTCGCGGGGGCCATCGTCGGATTTCGCGCGCTCCTCCCGGAGTTCTCGTGGCAGCTTCCGGCGGGGGCGTTCCGGCGCATGGCCGCCGCGGCGCCCTACGGCCTGCCGCTGGTCGCCGGAGGCTGGCTCCTCCGCATCGACGTGGTGTTCTTCCAGCAGCTCGGCCGCGACCCGGAGCGGACGGCCTATTTCGCGTCCGCCGTGACCCTCGTCCTCGCGGCGGCTCTCGCGCCGGGCGTCGCGGCCGCCGCCGTGTACCCGACGCTCTCGCGCCGGGGGAGCGGAAAGGAGGCCGGAATCGGCCGCCTGTTCGCCGCGTTCGCCGCCGCGGGGGTTTTGATGGCCGCCGTCCTCGTCGCGGCGGCCCGGCCGCTCGTCCGCATCGCCTACGGCGCCGCCTACGCGCCGGCTGCGGGATGGCTCGCCCGGATCGCGCCCTTCCTGGTCTTTCTTTCCCCCGCGATGTTCGCCGCGACGGTGCTCGCCGCCCGCGGGCGCTCCGTCGTTCTCTGGGCGGTGCTGCTCGTCCCGCTCGCCGGGGTCGCGGCTTCCGACGCCCTCTGCTTTCCGGCGCACCCGGGCGCCGTCGTCCCGACCACGATCGCCTGGGAAGCCCTGGCCTGCGCCTGCGCCGTGGGATTCTGCGGCTTGAGCGCGCGGCGCTCAAGCTCAGCGTAATCAACTGATCTGATTCACGATATTCGTCTTGACAGCACCCCGGCCGTCCGGCCATAATTAGCACTCGTAATCGGGGAGTGCTAACAGGTTCGCGACCGAATCTCAGAGAAAACCGGTCATGCCGGATATGTCAACGAAAGGAGAAGTGGGTATGAAGATTCGACCTCTGTACGACAGGATCCTCGTCAAGCGGATCGAGGAGAAGGAAATCAAGCGCGGCGGGATCATCATCCCGGATACCGCGAAGGAAAAGCCGATGGAGGCGGAAGTCGTCTCCGTCGGAAAGGGAAAGATCAACGAAGAAGGAAAGATCACGCCCCTCGACGTCAAGAAGGGGGACCGGATCCTGATCGGCAAGTACGCCGGCCAGGAGATCAAGATCGAGGACGTCGAACATCTGATCATGCGGGAAGACGAAGTTCTCGCGGTCATCGAGAAGTAAGGAGAAGACACCATGGCTGCAAAGATGATTCTGTACGGTGAGGACGCCCGCCAGCGTGTCCTCCGCGGCGTGAACAAGCTTGCCGACGCCGTCAAGGTGACGCTCGGCCCGAAGGGCCGCAACGTCGTTCTCGAGAAGAAGTTCGGCTCGCCGACGATCACCAAGGACGGCGTGACCGTCGCCAAGGAGATCGAGCTCGAGGATTCGCTCGAGAACATGGGCGCGCAGATGGTGCGCGAAGTCGCGTCGAAGACCTCCGACGTCGCCGGCGACGGCACGACGACCGCGACGGTCCTCGCGCAGGCGATCTACCGGGAGGGCTCGAAGAACGTGACCGCGGGCGCCAACCCGATGGAGTTGAAGCGCGGCATCGACATCGCCGTCCGGGCGGCGGTCGACCACATCGACAAGATCAAGACCGAGGTCCAGGGCAAGGACATCGCCCACGTCGGCACGATCTCCGCCAACAACGACGCCGAGATCGGCCGCATCATCGCCGAAGCGATGGACAAGGTCGGCAAGGACGGCGTGATCACGGTCGAAGAGGCGAAGGGCCTCGAGACCACGCTCGAAGTCGTCGAAGGCATGCAGTTCGACCGCGGCTATCTCTCGCCCTACTTCATCACCGACGCGGAGCGGATGGAGTGCGTGCTCGAGAACGCCAAGGTCCTCCTCTTCGAAAAGAAGATCTCCAACATGAAGGACCTGCTCCCGATCCTCGAGCAGGTGGCCAAGCAGGGCAAGCCGTTCCTCATCATCGCGGAGGAGGTCGAGGGCGAGGCGCTCGCGACCCTCGTCGTCAACAAGCTGCGCGGAACGCTCCAGGTGGCCGCCGTCAAGGCCCCGGGCTTCGGCGATCGCCGCAAGGCGATGCTCGAGGACATCGCGATCCTCACCGGCGGGAAGCTGATCTCCGAGGACCTCGGAATCAAGCTCGAGAGCGTCAAGTGGGAAGACCTCGGCTCCGCCAAGAAGGTCACGGTCGACAAGGAGAACACGACGATCGTCACCGACACCTCCGACAAGAAGAAGAAGGAAGCCATCGCCGGACGGGTCAAGCAGATCCGCACCCAGATCGACGAGACGACCTCCGACTACGACCGCGAGAAGCTCCAGGAGCGGCTCGCGAAGCTCGTCGGCGGCGTCGCGGTCATCAAGGTCGGAGCGGCGACCGAAACCGAGATGAAGGAAAAGAAGGCCCGCGTCGAGGACGCGATGCACGCCACGAAGGCGGCCGTCGAGGACGGAATCGTCCCGGGGGGCGGCGTGGCCCTGTTCCGCGCGATCGAAGCGGTCTCCCGTTCGACGAAGGATTCCACCGGCGACGTGAAGATCGGCATCCAGATCATCAAGCGCGCCCTCGAGGAGCCTCTCCGGCAGATCGTCCACAACGCCGGGCTCGAGGGCTCGGTCATCATCAACGAGATCCGGGAGAAGGGCGCCAACTTCGGCCTGAACGCCGCGACCGAAAAGGTCGAGGACATGGTCAAGTCGGGAATCATCGATCCCGCGAAGGTCACGAAGAACGCGCTCCAGAACGCGGCGTCGATCGCCGGCCTGATGCTCACCACGGAAGCCCTCGTCTCCGAGATCAAGGAGAAGGACAAGGCTCCCGCGGGCGGCGGCATGCCGGGCGGAATGGGCGGCGGCATGGGCGGCATGTACTGATCTCGTCCGGAGACGGGCGTCCGGAAGCACGAGCTCCCGGCGCCGAGTCGAAATCTCAAGGCCCCGGCTTCGCCGGGGCCTTTTTTCTGGGCGTCCGCGGATGATCTCCGTCGGGCGGATGTCGGCGCCGGGCGCATCGGATCGCCGGGCGAAGCCGATGGCCATCCCGAGGCGCCCCCCGGGCGGGGGCGCCGGACATCCGTTCTATCATCGAGGCCCCGATGCAGAAACGAACGGTGGACAGGCCCGTGTGGCGCTGGGCGGCGGTCGCCGGCGACGCCGCGGCGGCCCTCGCGGCGCTCGCGCTCGCGCGCGAGATCCGGCTGCGGCTCCCGCTTCCGTTCACCGAATCCCTGCTTCCCGCGGGCAACTTCGAGCTCCATCCGCGCGCCGTCGCTCTCGCCCTCGCCCTCCAGCTCCTCGCCATGCTGATGTTCGGCCTCTACGGGCCGCGGGCGCGAATGGCCGGATCTCTCTCCCGTCAGCTCCTTCCCGCGCAGGCGGCGCAGCTGCTCGGGTTCGCGACGGTCTTCTACTTCTTTCCGCACCGTGCCGTGCCCCGGAGCGTCCTCGTGCTCTATCTCGCGATCGACGGGTTCTTCCTGTACGCGGAGAGGGCGGGAATCCGGCGGCTCGCGCTCTCCGGCGGCCGGCGGCGCGTCCTGATCGTCGGCAACGCGGTGGACGGCGAAGTGCTGGCGGATGCGATCCGCCGGCATCCGTGGACCGGGATCGACATCGCGGAAATCGTCCGGACGGGAGAAGCGGCGGGCGCTTCGGCCGTCGCGACTCCCGAAGATCTGTCTCGCCTCATCGATCGGACCGGCAGCGATCACGTCCTCTTCGCGCCGGAGGCCGCCTCCTTCCGGGATCGGGCGATCGAGCATCTGGCGTTGAGCGGCCGGACGTCCCTCTGGGTGCTCCCGTCCCCGTACGAGACGCTCATCGGAAGGCTGCGCTTTCGCCCGCTCGGCGAGCTGCCGCTCCTCGAGATTCGGAGCGCGCCCCCGCAGGGCGTCGGCGCCGCGGTCAAGCGGGCGATCGACGTTTTCGCCGCCGCGGCCGGCCTCCTCCTCCTCTCGCCCGTCCTCGCCGCGGCCGCGCTCGCCGTGTGGACCCTGTCCGGCCGGCCCGTCCTCTTCCGGCAGGAACGCGTCGGACGGGACGGAAAGGTGTTTCGCCTGCTGAAGCTCCGCACGATGCGGCCGGACGCGGAGGAGGAAACGGGAGCCGTCCTCGCCTCGCGCGCCGATCCCCGCGTGACCCGGGTCGGACGGTGGCTGCGCACGACCCGGATCGATGAGATTCCGCAGCTCGTCAACGTGCTGCGCGGAGAGATGAGCCTCGTCGGACCGCGGCCCGAGAGGCCGGAGTTCGTCGATCGTTTCGAACGGGAAATCCCCGGATACGCGCTGCGATTCGCGGTCCGGCCGGGGCTCACCGGTTTCGCCCAGATCTCCGGCGAATACGACACGAGCGCGCAGATCAAGCTGCGCTACGACCTCGCGTACGTCAACAACTGGTCGCTCGCGATGGACGCGGTGATCCTCGCGAGAACGTTGCCCGTGGTCCTGTCCCGCCGCGGGTTCTAGCGGGGCGGGAGACGGCCGTGCACGCCGCCCGGGCCCCGGCCGGCGCGTCAATTCCGTTCGGGCCAGAGCTTCGGAGGGACGCCCTTGCCCCTCTTGAGCACCCACGCCAGGGTCCCGATCCGCCGGGCGACGGGCGCCTGGGCGTCCGCCGGGAGTTCCCGGAGCAGGCTCGGAGCGAGCCACACGGCGCGCACGGCGTCGCGCGCCGCGGCCTTCGCGTTGCCGGCCGCCATGTAGGCGCGGCTGAGATTGAGGTCGGTCTCGGGGCGCTCCTGGATCCGGAGGGATCGCCGGTAACGTTCCAGCGCGCCCGCGGCGTCGTTCCGAAGGAGCGATACCGAGCCGAGCAGATAGGGAGGACGGGGATCGTGGGGGAGCGCCGGCTCCGCTTCGCCGAGGACCTCCTCGGCGTCCCGAAGGACGGAGGCGCGGCGCTGCGGATCGGGCTCTCGGGCCGCCACGAGCACGAGCGCCTCGCCTTCGCGGAGCCGCCGGAGCGCCGCACCCTTCCTCCACTCCGGGGCGACGGCGGCCAGCACCAGCGCCGCGACGGCGGCGCCGGCCGCGGCCGCGGCGGCCGGCCCCCGGCCCTTCACGGATCCTCCCGGAGCCGGCGGTCGGCCCGCCCCGCCTCGAGGAGGATCCAGACGGCCGTCGGCACGATCTGCAGGGGAAACCAGGCGAACGCCGCGACGGCTCCGCCGCTCAGGATCGCGGCGGAGGCGGCGGCATCGGGATCGCGGCGGCCGCGCCGGACGACACGGGCGAGGAGGATCGCGGCCGCCGCGATCACGCAGAGCCCCGCCGGAATGCCGGCGCCGGCCAGCAGGTCGAGGTAGTCGTTGTGCGCCTGCGCGAACGAGTTGGTCGCCATCAGCGGGAGGACCAGCCGGCGCCGATATCGCGTCTCCGCGGCGATTCGCGCGGAGGGGTATTCGGCGCCGAAGTTCCCGATCCCGACGCCGGCCGCCGGGTGTTCGCGGATCATTTCCGACGCGGCGAGCCAGGGCGCCGCGCGCGCGGTGAAGGCCTCGTTCCACTCCCCGTGTCTCGCCGCCCGGGCGACTCCGGCGACGCGCGCGCGCATCGGGGCATACACCAGCGCCGCGGCCACGAGCGCCGCCGCCGCGCCGGCGAGGATCCGCCGACCGCGCGCGCCTCCCGCGAGCGCTCCGAAGACCGCCGTTCCCGCGAGGAGGACGGCCACGGCCGAGAGACTCCGGGTTGCGAGGAGTCCGGCGGTCGCGAGCAGGAAGGCGGCGATGGCCGGAAGGCGGGCGCGGCCGGGCCGGGCGAGGAACGGGAGGAGGGTGACCGCCGCGAGCGCGAGCGCGATCCCCGCGTACCCCGCATTTCCCAGGAACGCGCCCAGCCCGGCGCGATCCGTGTAGCCGACGACGACGAACGGCGAGTAGACGCGGGCCGCCGAGAGGACGACCAGGAGGCCGTTCACGGCCGCCGCGCCTCCGAGGACGGCGACGAGGCGCGATCGATGCCGCCGATACGCCTCCGAGGCCCCGACCGGAAGCGCGAGGAGGAAGAC
>DASTIQ010000137.1 GCA_035717485.1 Thermoanaerobaculia bacterium
TCCGAGCTTGATGTCGCTCGTTCGAGTCGTCGCGGGTCCGAATTCGTCGTGAAAGAACGCGCGGATCTCCGTCACCCGGGCGTCCGTCGGCGCGAGGTCGAACGACACGACCTTGAACAGGCGCGCGACCGTCTTCGGAAACGTCACCTCATAAAGACTCTCGGGCGCGAGGAACGTCGTCCGCGCCCCGGCGACGGGAGTCCAGCGGATCCCATCGGTGCTCGTGTAGACGGTGAAGTCGACGGGCTCCCCGCGCGGGACGACGTTTCCCCCGGAATCACGGATGTCGATGCGGAACGTGTCGAGCCCCGTGAACCGCCGCAGATCGATCGCGATGTTCTGAAACGATGCGCCCGTCGGCCCGAGGTCGATCACGGTGGGAACCCGAAGATTTCCGTCGATCAAGGCCGGCGCGGGGATGCCCGCGTCGCCGCGCGAATCTTCCGGGGTATCGTCGATCGTTTCCAGGGCTTCGAAGATCGGAACCGGCGTCTCACCGGACGCCCCTCGCGACCGTGTCGTGTCCGTCTCGCGGTCGAACGAGGCGAGCGCGTTCGCGAACACGGTCAGCCGGTTGTTCAGCAGCGTGTCCTGGAACACGAGACTCCCCTGCACGCCGTCGCTCTTCCTCGTGAGCCCGTTTTCCGCGTCCTCGAACTCGCTCCGGCGCGCCGTCGCGGTGGCCGAAAGGTTCTTCCATCGGAAGTCGAGACTGCCCTGCAGATACGTCCGCGTCTGGTCGAGAGCGGACGTATCGGAAGAAGCGTGGTCACGCTGAAAGAGGAAGCGGAAGCCCGGGAGTCGGTCCGGCTGGAAGGAAAACGTCGAGAAGATGTGTTCGAGCTGTCGTCGGTCGTCGGGGGATCCGCTGATTTTCGACCGGGAATCGACGAGGTCCCAACGCCCGAAGAGCTGGATGGTCGGCAGCGTGTAGGTCGCTTCGGCGTGCGGTTCGAGTTGAGTGAAACGGAGCGTGCTCGTCTCATCGGCGACCGTCGAATGGCCGTTCGATTGCTCCCCGCGAAAAAACAGGAGGTACGTGAACGGGTCGCTCACCCGGCGTCCAAAGCGGAGCTCGTAAATCTGGTCGAAGACGTCCGTGCCGATGTCGCCGGAGGAGTAGGTCTGGTCGGACAGGATCGCGCGGCCCGAAAAATCCTCCGCGCCGCCCCGCCCGCTCCCGATGAGACCGATCACGAGAGCGATTCCGAGAGCCCGGCCTCCCGCCTTCCATCGCAGGATCCCCTCCCGCTCACCGGAGTTCCTCGCCGTCATGCATCACCGTCCATCGCTCGAGAGAGGCGAACGGCGCAAACGAAGCACCTTCGGGCGGAATGTCGCGCGGCAGAGACGAATCGCGCGCATCGGATCAGGCGGGACCGAAGGACGAGTTGAAGCACGACCTCATGGCTGCTCGCTCCCGGCGGGAACGTCGCCGATCTCTTCGAAGACCTGGACCCGGTCGTTTCCTCTCTCCGCGACGTAGATTCGGCCCTGGGCGTCGACCGCGACGCCGCTCGGAAAGGCCACTTGCCCGAGCCGCTTGCCGAGTCCCCCGAACCGGTCGATGAACTTTCCTTCCCGATCGAACAGCTTTATCTCGTGGCGGAGCGCATCCACGACGAGTACCCGTCCCTTCGCATCGATGGCCACTCCTTCCGGGAGCGAGAAGAACTCCACTCCCATGTCGTGCTTTCCCCAGCCGCGGACGAAGTTGCCGTGCCGATCGAACACCTGGACCGAGGGAGTGATCTGCTGGTCGACCACGAAGATGTTCTCCGCGTCGGCCGCGATCCCGGAAATCGACTGGAACTCTCCCTGCCCCGACCCTCGCTCGCCGAACTTGAGCTTCAGCTTGAAATCGGGACCGTAGACGAAGACCTGACCGCTCTCGTTGTCTCCGACGTAGAGGTTGCCGTCGGCGTCGAGCGCGATCGTGCCGATCACGGCCTCCTTCGAAAGCCCGCTCAGCTCGAGGTCGGCGAGCTTTTCGCCCCGCGCGCTGAGGACGTGGATCCTCGCGCGCTGGCCGCCGACGACGAGAAGGCGCCCTTTCGCGTCGACGACGATCCGAACCGGTTCCCGCACGCCGCCCGAGCGGCACGCGAACGTCTC
>DASTIQ010000138.1 GCA_035717485.1 Thermoanaerobaculia bacterium
GGCGGCGAGCGAGGCGACGGTCGGATTGCGGAAGATCGCCGGGAGCGGCAGCGCCGCCGGGATTTCCCGGCGAAGACGGGCCATGATCCGCATCGCCGCGAGCGAATGGCCCCCGAGTGCGAAGAAGTTGTCGTCCACGCCGGGTTCCGGAATGCCGAGGATCTCGCTCCAGATCCCCGCGATCCATTCTTCGACGGCATTTCGCGGCCGTCCCGGCGTCGACGCGGCGGATTCCGCGAGTCGGCCGAGATCGACCTTTCCCGACGCCGCGAGGGGAAGCTCGTCGACGACCGCGATGCGGGCCGGAATCCACGCCTCCGGGAGCTCTCCCGCGAGGAATTCGCGAAGCGTGTCCGCGGCCACGCTCTCGCCGGCGCGCGGAACGACGGCGGCGACGAGGCGGGGTTCCGCGCTGGTTCTCTGGACCGCCACGGCTGCCCGCGCGACGGCCGGGTGGCGGCGGAGAATCGCCGCGGCCTCTCCCGGTTCGACGCGGTGTCCACGGATCTTCACCTGGTCGTCGATCCTTCCGAGGAAGTCGATCGAGCCGTCCGGCAGGGTCCGGACCCGGTCGCCCGTCCGATAGACGCGGCCGCCCGGGAAGAATGGGTCTTCCCGGAAGCGTCGGCCCGACTCCTCCGGCCGCCCGAGATAGCCTTCGCCGACCGCGACCCCGCCGATCCAGAGCTCGCCCGCCGATCCGGGGGCCGCGGGACGGTCGTGCTCGTCGAGGACGTATGCGCGGACGTTCGCGATCGGGCGCCCGATCGGAACGGACGCAACGGCGACCGCGGAGGGGACGAACCGGTGGAAGAGGGCTCCGACCGTCGTCTCCGTCGGTCCATAGTGATTGACGATCGGGCACCGCGCCGCCGCCGCGCGGGCGAGCTCGGGAGGCAGAGGCTCTCCGCCGAACACGAGAAGCCGCCGGGGAGCGGGATCCGCCCCGGCGTTCGAGAGCGCCGCGAAATGCGACGGAACGATCTTGAGCACGTCGATTTCGCGTTCGCGGAGGAAGCCGCAGAAGAGCGTGGCGTCGCGCGAGACGTCGCGGCCGGGGATCTCGAGCGTGCCGCCGGACGCGAGCGCGGGGAAAAGACAGGTGTGGCCGAGGTCCGCCGCGAGCGAGGAGGGTGTCGCGAAGCGAAGCCCTTCCTCTCCGCCGAGGAGCTCCTGCCACACGAACATCGTGTAGTTGACGAGAGAGTCGTGACGCAGGAGGGCGAGCTTCGGTTCCCCCGTCGATCCCGACGTGAAGATCCCGTAGGCGATCGACGTCGGCTCGGGGACGGTCCTCTTCCGTCTTCCCCGGGTCCGCGGTGCGCGGAGCGGCAGCCGCTCGGCCGTGCCGAAAGAGAACGTCCCGGATGCCGGACCGTCGGCGAAGCACCAACGCGCGCCGCATTCCGCGAGCTGGCGCGCCAGACGCGCCGGCGGCTGGTCCGGGTGGAGCGGCACCCACACCGCGCCCGCCTTCCAGATCCCGAGGATCGCGGCGATCGCCGCGGGCGCCGGGTCGGCGCAGAGGGCGACGAACGCTCCTCCCGCGCCGCGCTCTTCCAGGATGGCGGCGAAGCCCTCCGCCGTCCGATCGAGCTCGGCATACGTCATCGACGCTCCGTCAGGTCCCGTCACCGCCGTCCGGCCCGGATGTCGCCCGGCCTGGGCTTCGAAGAGCTCGATTGCCGCGAGCGCCGGAAAAGGGCTCGGGGCGGGTCCGGAGACGACCTCCGTTCCGCGAAGCGGAGAGCCGGGATCAGCGGCCGTGGCGCTCATGATTTTCCCCTTCCTCTTCGAGAGTTCCCATGGCGACGGCGATGCGCCGTTCCCCTCCGTAGGGACGCCGGCCGTGCGCCGCGAGCTCGTTGTCGACCACGAGGAGATCGCCGGCGCGCCAGCGGATCTCCGCGGCGGCCGCCTCCGCGGCGGCGCGCACGACGCCGACGACCTCGTCCGGGATCCTCGAACCGTCCCCGAACGCGACGCGCCGCGGAAAGTCCTCCTCCGGGAGGAGCATCGACAGCGCCTCCCGGACGTCGGCGGGCAGCGCCGCCGGGTGGTGGAGCAGGATTTGATTGAAGAAAACGGGCGAGCCGCCGCGCCGGATCACGGCCGGCCGCCGTTGGCGGATGCGGAGGCCTCCGTCCTCGGTCCACTCCCAGTCGATCCCGTCCGCCCGGCAAAGCCGCTCGACCTCGCCGCGCTCCGCCGTCCGGAAGTACGCCTGCCAGCCGACGTCTATCCCCGGCGTGAAGCGGCGCATGTAGAGGAGGCCGTCTCGCTCGAACCGCTTCCGGAGATCCTCCGGAAGCGCGCCGAACACGCGCCGCCCGTCGGCGACGACGGTCTCTCCGCCGCGCGCCGGCGCCGCGAGACAGAAGAACGCGATCCGACGCGGCCAGCGCGCCGTGTGCGCCGCCTCGTGGTGGAAAAGGATGGGGAGATCCGCGGGATAGGGCGTGGCGCCGTAGACTTTTCCCCCCATCGCGCCGCGCGGGAGATCGCCGTAGTCGCCGGCCAGCGGACCGCAGAGCCGTTCGGCGGCCCGCTCGAAGGCGGCGACGTCCGGGATCGGAAAGGCGCGGAAGAGCGCCGCCCCCGTCCGCGAGAGCGCGGCGTCGATCGACGTCTGGTTCTCGCGCATCCAGGCGGGCGGGTCGACTGCCCGATCGCGGCTCTCGAAAACCGGGATGGCGCCGGGCCCGGCCGGCATCGGCGGATCCTTCGCGACCGTCGGAACGGGGATCGTGCCCCCGGAGAAGATCGCCATCAGACCACCTGCCGGCGCTCGGGAGAACGCGCGCCCTCCCGCTCTTCCATGGCGGCTTCGTCGATCGCGGCGCGCAGTTCGCGGGCGAGGACCCGCACGTGCGGCTCGACGAGCATGTTTTCGTGATCGCCCGCGACGTGGTGGATCTCGACGCCGCCCCGCGCGAGCCTCCCCCACCCCATGTCGCGTCCGGTCGCATCGGCGACGGAACGAACCGCCGCCCGGAAGAGCGTGACCGTCCCGCCGTAGGATCCGGCGACGTAACGGCGGTTCGCGAGATATCCCGCCTCGCGAACGCTGCGAAGCGCCCGCGGCATCGCGCGGGAGCGTTCCGCGAAGAAATGGTAGGCGAGCTGCCAGAGCCGGCTGCGGATCCGCCGCCGGACGGTCCGCGCTTTCTTGCGGATGTACTGGCCGCGCTGTTTCTGGAGAAGGAGATTCTCCATGTGGTAGTCGACCCGGGCGAAGAATCGGGCGAGCCCGTGCCGGATGAGGAGCGGAAGGGGCGCCCCCGAGCCGGAACCCGGAGCGAACGTGTCGAAGGGCGCGAGGAGCGCGACCTTCTCTCCCTCCGCTTCGAGCCGACGCGCCATCTCGTACGCCACCTTCCCGCCGAAAGACGCGCCGCCGAGGTAGTACGGCCCCGCGGGAACGACCGCGCGCATCTGCCCGAGGTAGTGCTCCGCCATCTCCTCGACGGTCGTGTGGGGCGAGGAAACGCCGTCGAGGCCGCGCGCCTGAAGGCCGTAGACCGGCTGGTCGGCGCCGAGGTGCCGGGCGAGGGTGTGGAAGCCGACGACGTTCCCGCCGACCCCGGGAACGCAGAAGAACGGCGGGCGCCCTCCTCCACCATGGATGACGACGAGCGACGACCACGGCGCGGACCATCCCTCCTCGCGCATCGCCGAGGCGAGCTGCTCGATCGTCGGCGCCTGGAAGAGGGTCGCCAGCGGGAGCCGCCGGCCGAGCAGGTTCTCGATCCGCGCGAAGAGCCGCACCGCGAGGAGCGAGTGCCCGCCCAGCGCGAAAAAGTTGTCGCGGACCGAGACGGAGCGGACGCCCAGAACCTCCTCCCAGATCCGGACGAGCGCGAGCTCGATCCCGTCGTGAGCGGGGACGATCGCGTCCTCGCGCGGCGACTCCGGCTCCGGAAGAGCGAGGCGGTCGATCTTCCCCTGCGCGGTGAGCGGCAGGCCCTCGACCGGAACGAAGACGGAGGGCACCAGGTATCGGGGCAGACGACCGAGCGTCCAGCGGCGGATCTCGTCGACCGAGATGCGCCGGCCTTCCGCGGGGACGAGCCAGGCAACGAGAATCCGCTCGCCGCGGGCGTCGCCCCGCGCTTCGACGACGGCCTCGCGCACGTCGGGATGCTCCTCGATCGCCCGCTCGACCTCGGCGGGCTCGACACGGAAACCGCGCACCTTCACCTGCGCGTCCCGGCGGCCCAGGAACTCGAGGACGCCGTCCTCGCGCCAGCGCGCGCGATCCCCGGTCCGGAAGAGCCGCGCCCCCGGCTGCGCCGAGAACGGGTCGGGAACGAAGCGTTCCGCCGTCAGCTCCGGACGGTTCCAGTACCCGAGGGCGACGCCGTCCCCGCCGGCGTGCAGCTCGCCCGGAACGCCGATCGGCGCGGGGCGGCCGAAGCGGTCGAGGACGTAGACGCGGGTGTTCGCGATCGGCCGGCCGATCGGAATCGGGCCCGCGGTCGCGTCCGCCGACGACACCTCGTGGCAGCAGGTGAACGTCGTCCCTTCGGTGGGTCCGTATCCGTTGACGAGGCGGAGCGCCGGGAACCGGGCGCGGACGCGGGCGACGTGCGGCGGGGAAAGCACGTCTCCTCCGGCGAGGAGCTGCTCCACCGAGCCGAGCAGCGACGGCCGCTCGTCGGCGATCAGGTGGAACAGACCGGCCGTGAGCCACACGGTCGTGACTCCGAAACGGCGGATCGTGTCCTCGAGCTCGGCGAGCGTCGGGGTTCCCGGATCGGCGAGGACCAGCCGGGCGCCGTTGGCGAGCGCTCCCCAGATCTCGAACGTGCTCGCGTCGAACGAGAGTGACGAGGCGTGAAGGAACGCCTGCCGCTCCGAGAAGTCCGCGTACCCGGCGCCGCGGACCAGGCGCACGATCCCCCGGTGGGGCACGGCGACCCCCTTCGGCGTCCCGGTCGAACCGGACGTGTACATCAGGCACGCGAGTCCCTCGGCATCGCCTTCCGGAGGAAGGTCGTGATCGGGCTGCCGCGAGAGCGCCTCCCGATCCCGCTCGGGCGCGATCACCGGAATCGGCGAACCGTCCGGGGTCTCCTCCGAGACGATCGCCGCGAGCCCCGCGTCGTCGCGCATCCACGCCAGACGCTCCGGCGGATACTCCGGATCGAGCGGAACGTACGCGCTGCCGGTCTTCAGGATCCCCACGAGCGCCGCAATGGTCGCCGGGGAGCGCTCGAGAGCGACGCCCACCCTCGACCCGGGCCGGACGCCGCTCGCGCGGAGCGCGTGCGCGATCCTGTTCGCCCGCTCGTTCAGCTCGCGGTACGTCCATCTTCCGCCGCGGAAATCGAGCGCCGGCGCCTCCGGTCGGCGCGCCGCCTGCTCTTCGAAGAGCGCGGACACCGGAACGCGCGGATAGTCGGCCGCCGTGCGGTTCCACTCGACGACGACCGTTCGGCGCTCTTCCTCGTCCATCAGCGGCAGCTCGGAGATCCGGCGCGAGGGGTCCTCGACGATCGCGGAGAGCAGCGTTTCGAAATGGCGCGCCATCCGGCGGATCCGGGCCGGCTCGAAGAGCGCGGTGTTGTACTCCCAGGTCGTCCGGAGGCCGCCGGTTCCCTCGGACGCGTAGAGAGCCAGATCGAACTTCGCGAGGCGCGGCGTCACCTCGATCGCCGAAGCGACGATCCCGTCCAGCCGGAGCGGCTCGCGCGGAGCGTTCTGGAGGGCGAACATCGTCTGGAAGAGCGGGTTGTGGACGCCGCGCTCGGGGCGCAGCTCTTCGACGAGCCTCTCGAACGGCAGGTCCTGGTGCTCGAATGCGCCGAGAGACGTCTCCCGGACGCGGCCGAGGAGCTCGCGGAAGGTGGGATCGCCGGCGAAACGGCCGCGCAGCACGAGGGTGTTCGCGAAGAATCCGACGAGCCCCTCCGTCTCGACCGACTGCCGGTTCGCGATCGGCGTTCCCACGAGCACGTCCTCCTGGCCGGAATACCGGTGGAGGAGGGTCTGGAACGCCGCGAGGAGCGTCATGAAGAGCGTGGTCCGCTCGCGCCGCCCGAGGAGCCGCAGGGACGCCGAAAGGTCCGTGCCCAGGACGACGGCGTGCGTCGCGCCGCGCCAGGCGGGAACGGCCGCGCGAGGCCGGTCCGTCGGAAGATCGAGGACCGGAGGGGCCTCGGCGAGCTCGCGCTTCCAGTAGCCGAGCTCCGCGTCGAGACCGCGGCCGGAGAGCTTGCGGCGCTGCCAGACCGCGAAGTCGGCATACCCGATCCGGAGCGCGGGCAGCGCGGGCGCCGCCCCGCGCCGGAACGCGTCGTAGAACGCGGCGAGCTCCCGAAAGACGATCGACACCGACCACCCGTCGGTCGCGATGTGGTGCATCGACAGGACGAGCACGTGCGAGCGGGCGGACTCGCGGAGCAGGAGCGCCCGGAGCATGGGGTCCCGGGACAGGTCGAAGGGGCGGCCCACCTCTTCGTCGACCCGCCGCCGGATCTCTTCGGCGTCGGCGCCGGGGAGGTCCACGATCGGGCACGAGACCGGCGCCGGCGGATTGACGATCTGCATCGGTTCGCCGTCGACCGACCGATACGTCGTCCGGAGCGCCGCGTGCCGCGCGACGATCGCGTCGAGGGCGCGGGTCAGCGCGGCGACGTCGAGGTCGCCTCGGAGGCGAAGCGCTTCCCCGACGTTGTAGAGCCCTCCCGGCTCGAGCTGATCGAGGAACCAGAGCCTCTGCTGGGCGAAAGACAACGAACACGGCTCCGTGGTCCCGCGGGGCGCGATCTCGGGGAACGGAACGGCGGCGGCCCGGTCGCTCACGTCGCCCTCCCGGCGACCGCCGCCGCCGGCGAGGCCGCAGGGCCGTCTGCACGCGCCCGCGCGAGGCACTCCCGGAGCTTCTCGGCGAGGACCGCGACCCGCGGCTCGTGCGTCAGGGCTCCGTGATAGCCGGGCACTTCGTGCGTCTCGATTTCTCCCGCCGCGAACCGGGCCCAGCCGAGGAGGGGATCCGGATAGAACCAGGGAGGCTGCCGGCTCGCCACGAAGAGCGTGATCTTTCCCGGGTAGGGCCGCGGCTCGTACGCGGTCTTCGCGCGGAGCACCGAGCGCTCCGCCTCCACGAGGTTCTTCGGGATCGCCGCGGGCGACGATGGCGCGGGCGCGCTCTTCGAGGCCGCGGGCCTTTTTGCTCGTCGCATTCTCTTGGCGACGTCGTGGGCGATCCGCCCGAGCTTCGCGCGGACGTATCGCGCTTTCCCGCCGATGCCTTCCGCCGCGAGCAGGTTCCCGCCGTGCAGGATGATCCGCTCGCGCGTCCTCTCGAAAGCGACGCGCCACTTCCCCATCCCGGGCTTGCGGCGGTAGTCGGGGCCCCACGTGTCGAACATCCCGAGGAACGCGACGTCGCATCCCTGCGCGCGCAGACGATGGGCCATCTCGAACGCGATCGTCCCGCCGAAAGAACTTCCCGCCAGGTGGTAGGGTCCCGCGGGCTGGAACTGACGGATTTCGGAGACGTAGTGGTCGGCCATGTCTTCGATCCGTTTGTGGCGGGGGCGCTTCCCGTCGAGCCCGACCGCCTGCAGGCCGAAGAGAGGCTGGTCCTCGCCGAGACGCCGGGCCAGGTCCACGTAGCCGACGACGTTCCCGCCGATCGGATGAATGCAGTACAGCGGAGGTTTCGTGCCCTTCGGCTGGAGCGGAACCAGCGACGACCACGAGCCCTCCCATCCCCGGCCGTCGATCACCTCGGCGAGCCGCGCGATCGTCGGGGCCTGGAGGAGAACCGCGAGCGGCAGCCGGATGCCGAGGACGCTCTCGATCCGCGCGAAGATCCGCGCCGCGATCACGGAGTGGCCTCCGAGCCGGAAGAAATCGTCGTCGACGCCGATGCCGGCCCGCCCGATCCCCTCTTCCCAGATCGCGGCGATGCGCCGCTCGGTTTCGGTCGAGGGCGCCCGTCCCGCCGCGGCCGCCGCGTCGTCGTCGGGAGGCGGCGGGAGAGCGCGGCGATCCACCTTGCCGTTCGGCGTGAGCGGCAGCTCGTCGAGCTCGACGAACGCGGACGGAATCATGTATTCCGGCAGCGACCCGGCGAGGAAGGTCCGAAGCTCCTCCCGCCGCGGCGCGTATTCGCCGCCGTTCGAGGAGAAGTACGCCACGAGGCGGGGATCGCCGGACGGGGCGGACGCGACGACGACCGAGGCCTGGCGGACCCCGGGATGACGGCGCAGCGCGCTCTCGACTTCCCCGAGCTCGATCCGGTAGCCGCGCACCTTCACCTGGTCGTCGGCACGCCCGAGGTACTCGAGGATTCCGTCGTCGCGATGTCGCACCCGATCGCCCGTCCGATAGAGCCGCTCGCCGGGCTCTTCCGGAAGCGGGTTCGGCACGAAGCTCTTCGCCGTGAGGTCGGGACGCCCCAGATATCCGCGCGCCAGGCCGTCCCCGCCGATGTAGAGCTCGCCGGGAACCCCGGGGGGGACCGGCCTTCGCCCGGAATCGAGGACGTACAGGCGCGTGTTCGCGATCGGCCGGCCGATCGGCACGGGGCCCGGTTTCCAGGTCGCCGCGGTCACCTCGTGCACGCAGCAGCCGACCACCGTCTCCGTCGGGCCGTACTCGTTGACGAAGCGAGACTCGGGAGCGTTCCGGACCCACCGCTCGAGCCCTTCCCCGCGGAGCGCCTCGCCCCCCACGACGAAGACGCGCGCCGCGCCCCGGGCTTCGGCGGGAGAGAGCTGCGACGCGAGGATCTCGAGGTGGGCCGGGGTGATCTTGACGAGACTCCAGCCGCGGCGGCGGCGAAGCGCTTCGGCGAGACCGTCGAGGCCCTCCCGCTCCGGGATCGTCTCGACGCGGCGGCCGGCGACGAGCGGCGTCAGGAGGCTCGTCACGGTCAGGTCGAACACGAGCGGCGAATGAACGGGCGCCCCCTCTCCGTCGGCGACCGCGTACGTTTCCGCGCTCCACGCGAGATAGTTCACGAGCCCGCGATGCGGGATCAGAACGCCTTTCGGTTGTCCCGTCGAACCGGAGGTGTAGATCACGTACGCGAGATCGTCGGGCCGCCCCGCGGGATCGGGTCGGCGATCGGGCTGGTCCGCGAAGGCGCGGCCGTCGGCCTCGACGGGGATGACGCGCGCGCCGGTCCCCGCAACCCGGGACACGAGCGCCGGATCGGCGAGGACGACCGGGACTCGCGCGTCTCGAAGGATGAACTCCAGACGCGCGTCGGGCGAACGGGGATCGAGCGGCAGGTAGGCGCCGCCGGACTTCAGCACGCCGAGGACCGCCGCCACGAGCCACGGAGAGCGCTCCATCAGGAGCGCGACCGGAACGTCGGCGGAGACGCCTTCGGCACGGAGACGGTGGGCGATGCGATTCGCCCGCGCGTCGAGCTCCGAGAACGAGAGGACGGCGCCTTCCCCCACGACCGCCTCGGCGTCGGGGGTCCGGTCGACGGCGCGCTCGATCAGGCGATGGGCCGGATCGTTCTCCGGATAGGGCCGGGACGTCCGGTTCCACTCGACGACCGCGGTCCGCCTCTCCTCGGGGGAAAGCACGTCGACGTCTCCGACCGCGGCCTCGGGAGCCGACACGAGGCGCTCGAGAAGCGCGGCGAAGCGGCCGAGGAGCCGTTCCATCGCGGGACGCGCGTACCGCGCCGCGTCCCACGAGAGCCGCGCGGCGACGCGCGGGTTCACGTCGATCCGCAGAACGATCGGAGGACGTTCCGAAGCGGATGACGCTTCCGGCGTCGAGGCGAACTCCCGGTGCTCGAGCCGGGACTCGACGACGGCGTCCCTCTGCCACCCGGCCCACCGTTGGAGATCGTCGAGGCGAGCCGGCGGCGCCAGCCGCAGCCGGTCACGGTCCTTCTGGATTCCGGCGAGCCAGCGGCCCACCGTTTCGGCTTCGGGAACGCGGACCCGGCGGAGCACCGGGCCTCGCGGCCCCCGGCGCGAGCGCTCCCCGATCCCGGAAGAGGCTCCGTCGGTCGCCCAGAAAACGACGTCCCCCGCGTCGGCGTGCCGCGAGAGCAGGAGCGCCCACGCGCCCTGCGCGAGGGTCGGAATCGAGATCGCGGATTCCGCGGCGAAGATGGCGAGCGCGCGGGAGACGGCCGGCGACGACACGCTTTCGCAGGCGTCCCGTCCCTCGCCGGGAGCCTCCGGGCGGGGCAGAGAAAACGCGGGCGGCTCTCCGACGCCGGCGAGGTGGGTCCGCCAGAAGTCCTCCGCGCGCATCGGCTCCGCGGCGGGCGAAATGGGGCGTTCGAATTCGGAGGAGGAGCGCATCGTCGACATCGCGGATCAGGCGGAGATCTCCGTCATGCCCACCGACGTAGCAGGGAGCGTGCCGGCCGCGGCGGCGAGCTCCGCGATCGTCGGATGCTCGAAGAGGAGCCGCGGCGGGATCGCGTATCCCGATTGCGCGGCGCGCGCGGCGATCTGGAAGACGAGGAGAGAGTTTCCGCCGAGGTCGAAGAGATTGTCGTGGATCCCC
>DASTIQ010000139.1 GCA_035717485.1 Thermoanaerobaculia bacterium
CGCTCCGCGAAATCCATGACGCTCTTGCGCTGGTCGGCCGTGAGATTCGCTTTCTCGAGAAGAGTCCGGATCGCCCGCCCCTTTTCGGAGGAGGAGTCGATCGTCCGCGCGCATTCGAGATAGGCGGTGAACGAAAGGGGATCCGACGAAGAGCCGGCGGCCTCGACGAGCAGCTCGGCCTTCTGGGACGAAGAATCGATCCGGCGGGCGGCGCGGAGAACCTCGGCGAGCGCGTCGCCCTTCACTCCGTCCCGGACGAGCGCCGCGAGCGCGCGGCGGGTCTCCGAAGACGATTCGATCGTGTGGGCCGTCGCGAGGTAGGCGTGGTGCGGCGCCGGCGCCGCCGCCGCGCCCGCCGCGCAATCCTCGAGGAGGGACGCCTTCTCGGAAGACGAGGAGATCCTGGCTCCGGCGGTCAGGATCCGCGCGAGCGCCTCGGGAGGAAGACCGGGATGCCGCGAGAGGCTCGTGAGCGCGCGCCGCAGCTCGGCCGACGACGCGATCGACTCCGCCGCCCCCGCGAGGAGCTCGATCGAGCCGGCGTCGCTCGCGAACCGGCCCACGCGGTCGACCGCGGTCGCCGCCTCGGACGAGGAGGAGATCTCGCCGATCGAGTGTGCGTAATCGCGCGCCGCCGCCGGGGGAACGCCCCTCTTCTCCGCGATCGCGGCGAGCGCCGCGCCGCTCTGGGAGCTCGATGAGATCTCCGAGCAGGCGCGGGCGAGCGCGGCGGTGAGGTCGGGGTCGGGGGGGAGGGCCTCGGCGAGGCGGGTCAGGATCCGGCGCAGGCGGCTGCTCGACGAGATCTCGCGTCCCGCTGTTTCGACGGCGCGGCGGCCGGCGGCGGCGTCGATCGGCCCGGCGGCGACCAGCTCCTCGAGATAGATCTCCTGCGCCGCGCCGCTCTCGAGCCCCCCGATCGCGTCGAGGAGCCGGTCGGGTCCCTGGCGGAGGAGACGCTTCGCCTCGCCCCGGGCGCCGACCGCCGTCACGCGCGCGGCCTCGGGGAGGTTCCGGGCGAGATAGTTCCGGGCCTGGTCCGCCGAGCCCGAGCGATCCGCGATCCAGTACCGGACCTGCGGACGGCCGTCGGCGCCGCGCGTGACCCGGACCATTCTCGGCGAAAACAGCCGGCGGGTCCGGATCTCGATCCAGGCGCCCGGCGCGACCGCCGTGACGCTCTCCCGGTCGGGCGAGAGCTCGACTTCCCCTTCGTAGCGGACCTCGAAGCTGGCGAGCCCCGAGGACCGGTAGTAATGGTGGTCGTCGGAATCCTCGACGATCCCGAAGTGGATGTCCGCCCGGGCGGACACGGCGGCGCCGAGCATGAGGACGGCGAGAAGACTCCGAACGGAAAACTTCATGTTCTCAACTCCCTGTCCCGGAAAACGGGAACGGCGGCAAAAAGTTCTAGGATTTTCGGATGACCAGAAAAGCCGGTTTCCGAGTCCTGATCCTGCCATTCGCTTTCGCGGCGGCGATCGCCGCCGCGCGCGCCGCCGATGTGGCCGCTCCGGCGGAAGACCTCCTCCGATCGAACCTCGATCCGTCCACGAGCCCCGCCTCGGACTTCTTCCAGTACGCCAACGGCGGCTGGCTCGCGAAGAATCCGATCCCTCCGTCGGAAGGCGGGTGGGGAATCGGCGATCTGGTGGACGAGGAGATCTACGCCCGGATGCGGAAGATCAACGAGGACGCCGCGGCGGCGAACGCGCCGGCCGGGACCGACGCCCGGAAGATCGGCGATTTCTGGACGACCGGGATGGACGAGGCGCGAGCCGACGCGGCGGGTCTCGCGCCGCTCTCGGCCGAGCTCGACCGGATCGACGCCGTCCGCGACCTTCCCGGCGCGATCGACGCGGCGATGGCGCAGGCCCCGCTCAGGACCCTGGCGTTCTTTTCGTTGCGGGTCCTCCAGGACGAAAAGCAGAGCGACGCGATGGCCGTCACGCTCTGGCAGGGAGGGCTCGGCCTTCCGAATCGCGACTTCTATTTCAACACCGACGCGAACTCGGTCAAGGTCCGCGGGGGCTACGTCAAGTACGTCCAGCGTCTCCTCGAGATGAGCGCCCGGGGCCGCGAGGTCCCTCCCGACGCCGGCGAGCGGGTCGTCGCTTTCGAAACGGCGCTCGCGAAGGCCTCGCGCAAGCTCGCGGATCTCCGCGACCCAGAGAAGAACTACAACAAGATGCCGACGGCGGAGGTCCGGGACAGGCTCACTCCGTCGATCGACTGGCCGGCCCGGCTCGCCGCGTTCGGCGTCAAGGGCGCCGACACGGTGATCGTGGGCCAGCCGGAGTTCTACGCGGCGCTCGACCAGGAGCTCCGGAAGACACCGGTCGAAGACCTGAAGAACTACCTTCGCTTCCACCTCGTCGACGCCTACGCGGAATATCTCGGCCGCGTATTCGATGACGCCCGCTTCGATTTCCGGGGAAGGCTCCTCTCGGGGCAGGAGGAGCAGCGGCCGCGATGGAAGCGCGTGGTCGATGCCGAGGAGCGGGCGATGGGAATGGTCGTCGGCAAGCTCTTCGTGCAGACGTACTTCCCGGAGCGGGCGAAGAAGCGTTACAGCGATCTCGTCGAGGCGGTTCGGGACGCCTGGCGCGACCGGATCGAACGGCTCCCGTGGATGAGCGCGGAGACGAAGGCGAAGGCCCTCGAAAAGCTCGCGAAAATGACGAAGAAGGTCGGGTATCCCGACAAGTGGAAGGACTATTCGACGCTCGCGATCGGGCGCGAGTCGTATGCCGCGAACGTGATGGCGGGCACCCGCTGGTGGTTCCAGGACATGCTGGGGAAGTTCGGGAAGCCGGTCGACCGCGCCGAATGGGAGATGACCCCGCAGACGTACAACGCCTACTACAACCCGTCGAACAACGAGATCGTGCTTCCCGCGGCGGCGTTCACGATTCCCGGTCTTCGCGACGACGAGGCGGATGACGCCCTCGTGTACGGTTACGCCGCGGCGTCGACGATCGGTCACGAGATGTCGCACGGCTTCGACGACGAGGGCCGGCAGTACGACGCCGAAGGGAACCTCCGCGACTGGTGGACCAAGGACGACGCCGACCGCTTCCGGTCGCGCGCCGAGCGGATGGTCGTCCAGTTCGACGCGTTCGAACCGCTCCCGGGAATGCACGTCAACGGCAAGGCGAGCCTCGGGGAGAACATCGCGGATCTCGGCGGCGTTCTCGTCGGCCTCGACGCGTTCGAGAAGACGGAGCAATACCGGAAAGGCCAGAAGATCGCGGGATTCACGC
Source organism: Thermoanaerobaculia bacterium (assembly GCA_035717485.1). Taxonomy (NCBI): domain Bacteria; kingdom Pseudomonadati; phylum Acidobacteriota; class Thermoanaerobaculia; species Thermoanaerobaculia bacterium. The sequence continues at coordinate 3,264 of DASTIQ010000139.1, forward strand.
CGCTCCAGAGATACTTCCTCGGCTATGCGCTTTCCTGGCTCGGCCAGATCCGGAAGGAGAGGCTCGCCCGGGCCCTTCTCTCCGACGTGCACGCGCCGGAGAAGTGGCGCGTCAACGGGCCGCTCGCGAACGTCCCGGAATTCGACGGGGCGTTCGGAGTGAAGCCGGGGGATCCGATGTGGAGGCCGGAAGAGGTTCGCGTCCGCATCTGGTAGGGCGGGGGTTCGCCTCTCCGGCGCTGCGACGGGCCGGATCGCGGCGCGGCGATCGGCCTCTTCCGACCTCTTTCTGATGCACCTGGATCTTCACGCGGCGCCGTCCATCGGCCTAGGCTCGATGGCTCGAGGTGACTCATGCCGATCGACCGCATCTCTCGATCGTGCGCCGCCGCGCTCGCCGCCCTTCTCGCCGGCGGAGCGGCGATCGCGCAGGCGCCCGCCGGGTCCGCGCCGACACTCGCCCTTCTCGGACAGAAGATCTTCTTCGATACGTCGCTGTCGCGCCCGGCCGGACAGGCGTGCGCCGACTGTCACGGCCCCGCGGTCGGATTCACCGGCCCGAACGAGCGTGTGAACCGGGGCGGGGGCGTGTATCCCGGCGCGGTTCACGGACGCTTCGGGAACCGGAAACCGCCCAGCGCCGCCTATGCCGCCGCGCCGACGCTGGCGACGCGCAGCGAGGAGGGCGAGACCGTCTTCTTCGGCGGGAGTTTCTGGGACGGCCGCGCGACCGGCGCCCGTCTCGACAGCGCTCTCGCCGAGCAGGCCCTCGGTCCGTTCCTGAATCCGCTCGAACAGAACATGCCCGACGCGGCCGCGGTCGTCGCGGCGGTCTGCTCGGGACCGAACGGCGGACTGCTGCGGCGGGTCGCCAAGGACGAACGCCGAGTCGCCGACGCGTGCGCTCCGGGGCAGGCCGCGGCCGCGTACGACGTGATCGGTCTTGCGATCGCCGCCTACGAGACCTCGCCGGCGGCACAGCCCTTTTCCTCGCGCTACGATCGTTATCTCGCGGGCACGGAGAAGCTGACCCCGCAGGAGATGAAGGGGCTCTCGCTCTTCGGCGGCAAGGGGAAATGCGGCGAATGCCATCCTCACGAGCGCAGGAACGGGCAGGCGCCGCTCTTCACGGATTTCACGTACGACAACATCGGCCTGCCGGCAAATCCCGCCAACCCGTTCTATGCGATGGGCGCCGAATACAACCCGGACGGGAAGACGTGGAAGGACCCCGGGCTCGGCGGGTATCTGAAGAACGAGCCGCGATGGGCTTCGCTCGCGCCGCGGAACATGGGGAAATTCAAGGTTCCGACGCTCCGCAACGTCGATCGCCGTCCGTCGCCGGGATTCGTCAAGGCATACGGTCACAACGGCGTCTTCAAGAGCCTCGAGGAGGTCGTCCACTTCTACAACACGCGTGACGTTCTCCCCGTCTGCGGGGCACGAAAGGGCCTCGTGGCGGGGAAGGGCTGCTGGCCGGCTTCCGAGGAGCCGCGGAACCTCGAGCACGAAAAGACCGGCAGACTGGGATTGACCGCCGACGAGGAGACCGCGATCGTCGCGTTCCTGAAGACGTTGAGCGACGAAGGGGCTCCACGCCGGTAGCGCGCGCCGCTCCCTGCTACGATTCGGCCGATGCTCGGGCGCTTCGTCCAGGACTGCGCCGTTCTCTTCGCGACGATCGACCCGATCGGGTCCGTCCTCGTCTTCGTCGCGGTCACGCGGGGACACGGCGAGGCGCAGAGGCGCCGCATCGCGCTCAAGGCGGTCCTGATCGCGGGGGCGATCCTCCTGGCGTTCATGGTCCTCGGGGAAGTCCTGCTCGCTTCGATGCACGTCGCGCTCCGCTCGTTCCAGATTGCGGGGGCGCTCTTCCTCTTCTTCTTCGGGGCCCAGCTCACGTTCGGGCAGGGAGCGCACACGACGGGCGCCGCGGAGCCCGGCCACGATCTGGCGGTGTTTCCGATGGCGGTGCCGGCGATCGCGAGCCCCGGCGCGATCACGGCGATCGTGGTGCTCACCAACAACGACGTCTTCAGCATTCCCATGCAGGCGATGACGGCCGTCGCGCTCCTGCTCGTTCTGGGATTCACCGCGTTGATGCTCCTCGGCGCGTCCTTCGTCCACCGGATCCTCGGCAACTCCGGCGCGTCGGTGCTGATCCGGATACTCGGGCTGATCCTCGCGTCGCTCGCCGTCCAGATGCTGGTCGAAGCGCTCCGGGGCTCGGGCCTGTCGGCGCCGCCGATTCCTTCCTGAACGGCGTGGGACACGGATGAATCTCGCGGACGCGCTGCCGTCCCTGCTTCCGCGGGCGATCGCGTGGGCGGAAGCAGAGGCGCGTCGGGCGGCACGCGAAGGCGAACCGCTGGCTTGCGACGGGCTCGCACTCGCCTCGCGCGCGGGCGTTGGCGAAACGGAGCGGATTCGTATCCTGGTCGTCGACGAGCTCCCGCGGCCGGACGATCCGGCGCTGTCCGATGCGGTTCGCGAGGCCGGTTTTTTCCCGCCCGAAACGATCGGGCTCACCCTCGGTCATGCCGTCTTCCTTCGCGGCGGGCACGTCTCGCGCCGGGCGCTTTCGCACGAGCTCCGGCACGTGGCGCAATACGAGAAGGCGGGCGGAATCGCGGGTTTTCTGCCGGTCTACGTTCGCCAGGTGCTGGAATTCGGCTATGCGGCCGCGCCGCTCGAAGAGGATGCGCGGCGACACGAGGCCGACGGATTCGCCGATTCCTCCGCCGCGGCGCTCCCCGGGTTATTTAATCAATCCAATCAATGACTTGCGCAGGCCAGAATGGCCGGGTTCGGGCGCTTGACAGTGGGCCCCGACCCGCCTATCATGCGCTTCCCTTCACGGGACAGGCTCTTTCAAGACTAGGAAATCCGGGGCGCGAAGCACGCCTCTGCGGGCGAAGGTTCGCCGGCGGGGAGTCGGGACAAACGCTTCGAAAGGCTCGCTGATGCAGATTTCGATTGACAGTGAGTCCGGGATTTCGTAGGATCAACAGCCCGTCTCTAAACGGGAGTTCGCCGGGAGAACGGCGAGTCGCTTTCGGGCGATCGGTTCCTTGAAAACTGAATAGAGCAGCCAACGAATTCATTTTTTTTCCTGTTTTTTTCTTTGAAAAAAGCACGGATCTACTCGGAAATCCCGGCTTGGGGCTTAGCCCCCCGGCCGTGACACACTTTAAGTGGAGAGTTTGATCCTGGCTCAGAATGAACGCTGGCGGCGTGCTTAACACATGCAAGTCGAGCGAGGCGGAGGGGGCAACTCCTCCAGTCGAGCGGCGGACGGGTGAGTAACACGTGGGCAATCTGCCCGAAAGTGGGGAATACCCCAGGGAAACTTGGGCTAATACCGCATGTGATCGCGACCTCGAGAGGGGATGCGATCAAAGGGGGGTCGCAAGACCTCCCGCTTTCGGAGGAGCCCGCGCCCGATTAGCTAGTTGGTGAGGTAACGGCTCACCAAGGCTTCGATCGGTAGCCGGCCTGAGAGGGTGATCGGCCACACCGGAACTGAGACACGGTCCGGACTCCTACGGGAGGCAGCAGTGGGGAATCTTGCGCAATGGGCGAAAGCCTGACGCAGCAACGCCGCGTGAAGGATGAAGGTCCTTGGATTGTAAACTTCTGTCGGCCGGGAAGAAATTCATCGGGGTCAATACCCCCGGTGATTGACTGTACCGGCAAAGGAAGCCCCGGCTAACTCTGTGCCAGCAGCCGCGGTAATACAGAGGGGGCAAGCGTTATTCGGAATTATTGGGCGTAAAGGGCGCGTAGGCGGTCCTTCAAGTCTCTCGTGAAATCCCTCGGCTTAACTGAGGACGTGCGGGAGATACTGCTGGGCTTGAGTCCGGAAGAGGGTGGTGGAATTCCCAGTGTAGCGGTGAAATGCGTAGATATTGGGAGGAACACCGGTGGCGAAGGCGGCCACCTGGGCCGGAACTGACGCTGAGGCGCGAAAGCGTGGGGAGCAAACGGGATTAGATA
>DASTIQ010000140.1 GCA_035717485.1 Thermoanaerobaculia bacterium
GATCGCGGAGGAAATCGGATGACCACGCCGAGCGACTGGAAGGCCCCTCACCCGCTCTGGATCGTCGGGCACCGCGGCTCTCCGCGGCGCGCGCGGGAAAACACGCTCGACAGCTTCGACTTCGCCGAGGCCGAAGGAGCCGACGCGATCGAGCTCGACCTCCAGCAGACGCGAGACGGGGAACTCGTCGTTTTCCACGACGACACGATTCCGATCGGCACCGAGATGCACGCGATCCGGGCGATGCCGTCGATCGACGTGCGCGGGCTGATCCTGGACTCGCCTTTCGGCGAATACCGGATTCCGACCATCGACGACGTCTTCCAGCGCTACGGGAGCGCTTTCCGGTACGTCCTCGAGGTGAAGGTCAACGGGGCCACCGATCGCGTCCTCGCGGCGCGCCGCGTGTGCGACGCGGTGACGGGATTCGCGCTCGGGGCGCGCGGCCTCGTCGCCTCGTTCGACGCCGACTTCCTGCGCCGCGTCGCGGATCGCGAGAGCGGGATCGCCACGTCCTACCTCTTCGACCGGGCCGTGTCGCTGCCGGAGCCCGGCCAGCCTCGCGGGATCTTTCCGCCGTGCGATGCCGTCGGGCCGCGCTCCGACTTCGCGACCGAGGCCTTCGTCGCCGCCGCCGCGCGCGCCGGACTGACCGTGCACCCCTGGACGGTCGACGCTCCGGAGGAGATCCAGGCGATGGCGGAACGCGGGGTGGCGTCGGTCACGACCAACGATCCCGAGCTCGCGCGGCGCGTCCTTCGAACCTGACGACCGGGTCGGCGAGTTCCGAGTCGAGAGTCGGCGCGCCGCGCGGCGAAAGCCGGGAAGAGGGTCTCGCGCCGCCGCCTCGCGACCCGGCGACTCGCGGCCCGCAGACGGCGGGTCACGGGACGGGGTCGTTCCCCCCCTTCGACCACGGATTGCACCGCAGCACCCTCCAACCGGCGAGCGCCAATCCGGGAAAGAAGCCGTGGCGGCGCACCGCTTCCAGTCCGTAGAGGGAACAGGTGGGAGTGAATCGGCACCGGACGAACCGGGTGCGCGCCAGAATCGGCGAGACGGTTCCGCGATAGGCGGCGATCGAAGACGCGGCCGCGCGCGCGCTCCACTGCCGGGCCGGAGGATTGAGGGCGTCGCCCGCGAGGGCGCCCGCGAGGGCGACGGCGAGCGCCAACGGGAGTCCCGGCGGCCGGCGCGCCGCGTCAGAACCGGCGGGCAATGTCGGTCAGGACCGGGACGATGAGCCGTTCGCCGCGGAGAGCCTTCGACATTCCGATGACGATCAGCGCCGCATAGAAGAACAGCACGAACGTCATGAACAGGGTGTAGAGGCAGCTGACGACGGGGACGATCGCCGAGAAGAAGACGAAGACCATGCACACGACCGCCCATGCGCCGAAGAGCACCAGGCCGTTGCGGGCGTGCCACTGGAGGTCGGCGTCCTCCTTTTCCACGAGGATCGGCACGAGGGACAGGGGTCCGAGGTACGCGAGGATCAGCATCAGCGTTCGATCCGGCGGGGCGGGAGCCGGAGGTTCGGAAGGGGGGCCGGGCGGGAGCGATTCGTCGGCCATCGGGTTCTCCGTCAGGTCGAAGATACCAGAAGGACGCGAGGCTCCGTGTATTCGAGAATCGTCGACCGCACGCCTTCCCGCCCCGATCCGGACGCCTTGACCCCCCCGTACGGGAAGTTGTCGATCCGCGTCGACGGCGGTTCGTTGACGAGCACGCCGCCGACGTCGAGCGAACGGAACGCCGTGCGGATGCGGCCGATGTCACGGGTGAAGACCGACGCGTGGAGCCCGTACGACGTGTCGTTGGCGGCCGCCAGCGCCTCGTCGAACGTCGCGTACGCGTCGACGATCGCGACGGGTCCGAAGATCTCCCGCCGCCGGACCCGGGCGTCCGGATCGACGCCCGTGAGGATCGTGGGGGGGACGTAACGGCCGTCGCGCGCGCCGCCGAGCCTGGCGTCGGCTCCTGCCGCCACGGCTTCGCCGATCCAGGACTCCACGCGGCGCGCGGCTTCCTCGTCGATCATCGGGCAGAGCGCGGTTCGTGCGTCCCGGAGATCCCCCGCGGGCAGCGCGCGGCTCGCCGCGACGAAACGTTCGAGGAAGGGTTCGAAGACCGCCCGCGAGACCAGGATTCGCTGCGCCTTGATGCAAACCTGCCCGGCGAACGCGAACGCCGAGCCGGCGAGCCGGCGAGCCGCCGCCTCCAGATCGGCGTCGTCGTGGACGATCGCGGCGGCGTTCCCGCCGAGCTCCAGGACGACCGTCTTCCGCGGCGCCTCTTCCTTGATCTTCCATCCCACGGCGTCCGAACCCGTGAACGACACGACCGCGACGCGCGGATCGCGCCAGAGCCCCGGGGCGTCCGCGTTGTCGCAGACCACGACCGAGAAAGCGGCGGACGGCCATTCGGTCCGGCCGACTTCCTCGGCGAGGAGCGTTGCGGCCCGAGGCGTCCGGGGGGAAGGCTTCGCGACGACCGGGCACCCGCAGGCGATCGCCGGCGCGACCTTGTGCGCGAGCAGGTTCAGCGGGAAGTTGAAGGGCGTCAGCGCGGCGACGACCCCTTTCGGAAACCGTTCGACGGCGCACCAGAGGTCTTCGGCGCGCGGCTCGAGATCGACCGGGAGCACCTCGCCGCCGCTCCGCGTCGCCTCCTCGGCGGCGATCGAGAACGTGACGAGGCAGCGGTCGACCTCTCCCTCCGCGAACCGGATCGGTTTTCCCGCCTCGGCGACGATCGCCTCCGCGAATTCGGCCCGGCGACGTGCGACTCCGTCGCGGATCTGCCTCAGCGCCCGCGCGCGCTTCCACGAGGGCATGCGGCGCGTCTCCGGGAAAGCGTCCCGCGCCGCCTCGATCGCCCGCGAGATCCCGGCCGCGTCGGTCACTTCTTCGGGCGTTTGGGACGGAGCTTCGGAGAGAGCGGCGGCAGTCCGCTCTTTCGGGCGTCGGCCGCCGAGGCATAGGCGGAGAGGATCCCCTCGGGTCCCGCCGCCAGCGCGTCGACGAGCGCCTGCCGTCCCGACGCCTGGAAAACGCCGTCGGCGAGGAATGCGCCGGCCGAGAGCGCGGGATCGGGACGGAGCCCGGGCTTGCGGAGCGCGGCGAGGATTTCGGCGCGCTTGCCGAGGTCGGTCTTCGGGTCGCCGAGCAGGGCCGCCTCCTGGTTCAACGCGTCGATCGCCCGGATCATGTCGTCGTGGAGCCAGCGCGACAGCGGAAAGAAGTTTCGATCGAACGCGAACAGGGCGATGGGCGCGACGGTCGCGACGGAACGGACGAGCGAGCCGGTGGGGCCCTCGTCCGGCCTCTGCCACGCCGGGGAGAGCCGGCGATAGACGTCCCACGCGGCGCGGAACGTCTCCGCCGCGGCGAGCCGGGAGATCGTTTCCGCGGTCTCCGCCCGGGGGTTGCCGGGGTTCTCCGAGATCGCGCGGCCGAGATCGATCAGGACGACCGCTTTGCGCTCTCCCTCCGGGAAGAGGACGTGATCCTCGATTCCCGCGAGGGCGAACGTGAGGTCGATCTCGGCGGAAAAGGCGATCGGGACGTCCGCCGGAAGGAGCGCCTCCGCCCGGCGGGCGGCGCTCTGCGCGATTCCGGCCGCGTCCATCTTCACGGCCTCGAGGCACACCTTCCAGCGGTCGCGGTCGAGTCGCACCGATCGCAGGTCGAAGCTCCCGGGCCGGCTCTCGGGAAGGAACGCGGCGCCGAAGTCCTCGACCCAGACGCTCTCTCCCTTTCCGGCCTCGGCAATCTGCCGCCGGATCGCCGCGACGCCCTCGAGAGCGGTCGCGTCCCCGGGACGCGGCTTTTCGGGGGAGAGCGCTTCCAGGATCTGTTCCGCGGCGGACGTATCCACGCGGACGGTGACGCGCGGCGGCGGAGGGGCGGGCGAGTCGTACGGCGCGTTTCCGAAGGCGGGTCCCGCGGCGAGCGCCGGAAGCGAGGCGGAGAGAAGGAGGAGGGTCGCGGCCGTCTTCATCCCAGGATCGCTTCCGCGACGGCCGGGACGTCCGCGAAGTCGGCGAAGAGGTGGTCGGGATTCTCGCGGGCGAGGCGGTCCGCCGGAGTCAGCCCGGACGCGACCGCGACCGATTTGACGCCGATGGCCCGCCCGCAGGCGACGTCGTGGATCGAATCGCCCACGACGACGACCCGCTTGCCGAGGAAGTCGCGTCCGGTGAGGGCGCGGGCCCGCGCGATCGCGATCGCGGGAAGCTCGTACCGGTCGGCATGATCGCTTCCGAACGCCCCGAACGGGAAATAGCGGTTGAAGTCGACCGGCGCGAGCTTCGCCCGCGCGCCCCGCTCGTGGTTGCCGGTCAGGAGGGCGAGCGTGACGTCGGGGCGGCCGGCGAGCGCCGCCAGGAGCTCCGCGGCTCCCTTCTTGGCGACGACGGCGTCGGGTCCGATCCGGGCTTCGAGCGCTTCCAGATAGAACTCGATCACCCGGGAAACGTTCGCGCCATCGCACGCCGGATCGCTCCTCGCCGCGAGGAGTTCGCGCACGATCTGCGGGTCGGTTTTCCCCGAAAAGTCGTATCCCTCGAACGTCATGTCCGGGACGCCGGTCTTCTCGAACGCCTCCCGCAGCGCGTCGCGGGACGCGCGTCCGGCGGAGAGGAGAGTGCCGTCGATGTCGAAGAGGATGAGGGACGTGGGAGGCATGGAGACGATGATAAGCCAGGCGCCGAGTTGAAGCGGCGGAGCCGCTTGACTCGGGCGCTCAGTCGCTTCGAGCCGAACGCGTCGCCGGACACGGGCGCCACTCGCTCGGAGGAGAAAGCGCCGAGCGACCGGACTGGGCGCGCCCCGGCCGTTCCGTCACCCCGCGTCGCGCAGGACGCGGAATCCATAGTCGGAGTAGCGATACTCGGGGGGGAGGCTGGTTCGGGCCGAGGGAGCCGACCAGCGGACCTGATGGCGCCAGGAGCCTCCGCGGCTCGCGCGGCGGGGCGGAAGGTCGGGACGCTCGCTCTCGCGCCAGTCCAGACACCATTCATGCACGATCGTGCCCATGTCGAGGAGCCCGAATCCGTTCGGCGTTCCACGGCCGACGTCCCATGGCGCCGCGATCGGACCGTTCGGGATCTCTCCTTCCGGGATCGCGCTGCCCCACGCGGTGAGCGGTGCCTCGAGGCCTCCGCAGGCGGCGAATTCCCATTCTCTTTCCGTCGGGAGACGCCAGCGTCCTCCGAACGCCTCGGAGAGCCACGCGCAATAGGCGACCGCGTCGTTCCAGGTAATGCCGACCACGGGCTGCCGGGGCGAATGGAAAGCCGGATCGTTCCACCACGGGGGCTCGAACACGCGCCCGGCGGCAAGACATGGCGCGTACTGCAAGTTGGTCACCGGCGTGCTCCCCAGGAGAAAGGGGCCGACGGTTTGCCCGTCGAACATTCCCGCCGGGATCGGGACGACGCCGGGAGCCCGGGCCGGAGACCGCCTTTCGTCGCCGAGAGACGCCGGCGCGACTTCGTTCATCGGACGATCCTAATCCCGCCGGGCAGGGCCGCGCGGTTCCAGCCAAGCGCGGCGCGCAGCCGACGGTCTACACGCGGACGTCGCGCCTGGAAAAAACGATGAACGCAATGACCAGGGCGGCGGCGCCCCAGAGGGCCAGATTCACGACCGAAAAGCCGAGCGTCATCCCCGCAATCGGGGGGGGCGTGCCGGAGTAGTAGTCGGGAAGCGGGAGATTCGTCGGGAAGAGGTACTTCGCGAAATCCCAGCCGGTCGCGAACCTCGGAAGGATGGTCCCGGCGATCAGCAGGGAAAGCATCGTGCCCATCGCGGCCGCCGTCGTCCGGAAGAGAATCGAGAGGAGGAGCGAGATCGCCCCCACCACGACCGCGGCGAACCACCCCAGACCGTAGACCCGGAGCGCATCCTGCCAGAGCGGAACCTGCCGCACCGCGGAGACGTCGAGGCCCGAGGGCGACGGGCGGAATCCGGTCAGGGTGGGCGCGCCCCAGCCCCGGAAGCCGAAGGCGATCCCCCCGAAGAGATACGACACGAGAGCGGCGAGCGCGACGGTCAGCGTGACGCACGCGAACAGCGCGATCGTCTTGGACGCCAGAACCCGCTCGCGCCGGACCGGCCGGGTGAGCAGGAGCTTGATCGTGCCCTCCGCGAGCTCGGAGGAGACGAGGTCGGAGGCGAAGAGTGTCACGAGCAGGGGAAGGAGGAGAAACGACGCGGCCACGATGAAGTGCCGGGAAAAGAAGGGCCCGGTCAGGGCGTTCGGGTCGAATCCGTGGTCGAGCGAGTACTGGAGGCGGGTCGTCTCGAACGTCATCCACCGCCGGTAGGAATCGGGGAGCTGCCGGCTCCGGAGCTGGTTCTGCATCTCGACGATGCGCCGCTGGGTTTCGGCGCGCCAGTCCCGCGCGCCGTGACGCGCCTCGTCGCGCTTCCGCGAACGCCAGTTGCCGTAGACGAAAACCGCCGTCAGACACACGAGGATGAGAACGACGACGCGGAAACGCTTCCGGCGGAAGATCTTCAGCATCTCGTTCTCGGCGAGGACGCGGATCACACCGTCTCCCCGTGCGTGAGCTCGAGGAAGAGATCTTCCAGAGCGGGGCGCTCCCGGGTGACCTCGAAGACCGGGATGCCCTCGGCCGCCAGCGTCGTCAGCGCGCGCGGGACTTCGTCCTCGGCGACGTCGGCCAGGACGAACGCGTCTCCCTCGATCTCGGGCTCCTCCGCGGCGTGCCGCCGGAGGGCCGCGCGAGCGGCCTTCGGAATGGACGTGCGGAACCGGACGCGCGCCCTCGAGGCGAGGAGACGCTCGACCGAGTCGAGCGCGAGGATCCTTCCGCGGTGCAGGATCGCGACCCGGTCGCACGTCTGCTCGACCTCGGAGAGCAGATGGCTGGAGAGGAAGATCGCGAGACCCCTCTCGCCGGCGAGCGCCCGCAGGAGCTCCCGGATCTCGCGAATCCCGGCAGGGTCGAGCCCGTTGGCAGGCTCGTCCAGGATGAGGACGCGCGGCTCGCCGAGGAGAGCCTGCGCGAGCCCGAGCCGCTGCCGCATCCCGAGGGAGTAGGTCGAGACGCGGTCGTCGAGCCGGCCTTCGAGAGAGACGAGCGCGCCGAGCTCCGGAATGCGCCGGGCGGCATCGCGCCCGATCATGCGGGCGAAGAGGTCCAGGTTCTCGCGGCCGGAGAGCTCGCCGTAGAGGTCGGGGGACTCGACGATCGCGCCGACGTGCCGCATGGCGTTCTCGAAGTCGCGGCGCACGTCGAAGCCGGCGATCTCGACGCTCCCCGCGTCCGGGCGGATCAGGCCCGTGAGCATTCGGATCGTCGTCGTCTTGCCGGCGCCGTTCGGCCCGAGGAAGCCGAGGATCTCCCCGCCGTCGAGCGTGAACGAAACGTCGGAGACGACCTCGCGGCCGCCGAGACGCTTCGTGAGATTCCGCGCGGCGAGGACGGTCACCGGGGTATCTTAATCGCCGCATGAGCCGCGAACCGCGACCGCCTTCCCGCCGAATCTTCTGGCGGACGGGTCCGCTCGTCGCCTCGATTCCCGTCGCGGCCCTCCTGGCCTGGGGGTTTGCGGCGGCGCTCGCCCCGCCGCGCGGAGCCGCGGTTCCGGCCGCCTCCTCCCCGGCCCCGCCCCCGCGGCGAGCGGGCGAGTACCTGCTGCTCGCCCTCGGCGATTCGTTGACGCGCGGAACCGGCGCCGCCCCGGGGTCCGGTTACGTCGACGACGCCGCCCGGGAGCTCCGGGCGAAGAATCCGGGTTTCCGGATCGAGAACCTCGCGATCGAGGGGCTCGAATCGACGGGCCTGCGCGAAGTCCTCGCCCACCCGGAGCCCCGGCGCCTCGCGGCGGCCGCCGATGCGATCTTCGTCTCGATCGGCGGGAACGACCTCTCTCACGCGGTCGGCCGGGCGGGTTCCGAGCCGCCGCTCGAGGTCCTGGGGCGGGCGCGGCGGACGTTCGAATCGAACCTCGACGCGATCCTCGGAGAACTGCGCTCGGCGAATCCCCGGGGGCGGATCCTCCTCCTCCTCCTGTACAACCCGTTCGGCGAAGCGGAGCTCGGCGCCGCCGGGTCGCCGATGATCGTGGACTGGAACGCGGCGGCGGAAAAGATCGCGCTCGCCCACGGGGTGAGGACGGTCCCCACGTTCGATCTCTTCGAGGAGCATCCGGAACGACTCTCCCGGGACCACTTCCACCCGAACGAAGAGGGATATCGGCTGATCGCGGGCCGGGTCAAAGAAGCCTTCTGAGAGTCGACGAGTCCCGAGTCGACAGTCCCGGATCCCGTTGCCCGACTCGCGACCCACAACTCGCGACTCGGGACGGATCCAGCCTACGGCTGTATCCGCAGGTGGGTGCCGCCGTAGATCTCGATCGCGGCTCCCGTGATCCCCGCCGCGTCGTCCGACGAGAGCCACAGGACCGCCGACGCGACGTCGCGGGGTCGGAGCTTCTGCGCGAGCGGGGACGTTCGCGGCGCCTCGTTCGGCTCGCGGCTGTCGGTCGTTCCGGGACACACGGCGTTGACGGTCACGTTGTGCTCGCGCAGCTCACGCGCGAGCGACTCGGTGAATCCGACGAGGCCGAACTTCGCGGCGCAATGCGCCGTCAGGTTCGCGTCGCCGTGCAGGCCGTGGATCGAGGAGACGTTGACGATCCGTCCCGACCGCCGCTCCACCATTCCGGGGACGATCGCGCGGCAGAGGTTGTATGCGGAGGTCAGGTTCGTCGCGATCACGCGTTCCCATTCCTCCGGGGAGAGATCGAGGAACCGCTTCCAGAGGAACATCCCCGCGTTGTTGACGAGGATCTCGACGGGGCCGCGCTCGGAGACGCACGCGTCGACGGCCGCGTCGACGGCGGCGCGGTCGGCGACGTCGGCCGGACGGGACCGGATCTCGCCGGCGAGGTCCGACCCTGCCCGCTCGAGCGAGTGGAGATCCTCCGGAGTGCGGGCCAGGACCGAAACCCGGGCGCCTTCGGCCGCGAACGCGAGCGCGATCGCCCGTCCGATTCCGCGGCTGCCGGTGACCAGCGCGTGCTTCCCGGAGAAGCGGCGCTCGTTTCGCCGCGGCCCGTGCCCGGAGTTCATTTCCCCCTCCCCGCGCCCCGGCCGGAGGGCCCCGCCAGTTCCTCGAACAGGGCCGGGAGGAACACCTCGTTCGCGCGCGGACCCGCGAATCGCGGACCGGCGGCGATCGCGACGTTCTGCTCTCCGGGGAGCGGCTCGTCCTCCTTCACGCCGACGACCCGAAGCGGGAAAATCTTCCGGTCCGGCTGAGCGATCGAAACGTGGGCCTTTCCGGCCTCGCACCGGATCGACACCGACAGACCGGCGTCGAGGACGAGGATCGTGGCTCCCGGGCGGCGGATCAGGTTCGCCTCCGTGCGCGAACCGCTCGCCACGGCGGCCGCCATGCGCCGCGGCGACAGAGCGCGGATCTCCGAGAACGCCAGGAGCGCGGCGCGGGGAGTTCCTTCGGGGTCGCAGGTCAGGAGCGGGATCGCGAGCTTCCGCCGGGCCCGAAACCCGTCTTCCCCGAGGAGCCGGACGAGCTCGGGGGACAGCTTCGTCGATTCGGGCACGGAAAAATCTTAGCACGCGGATTTTCCCGCGGACCGGCCGTACAATCGGTGCATGAAGCGCCTCCGACGATTCCTCCCTCTCCTCCTCCTCCTCCTCGCCTCCCCGCTTTCCGCCGCCAACGATCCGCGCGCCGAGAAGATCGGCCGCGCGATGATCGACGCGATGGGCGGGAACGCCGCGTGGGAGCACGCCCGCTGGTTCCGTTTCGATTTCACCGTCGTGCGCGACGGGAAGAAGGTCGCGTCGTTCTCTCACTGGTGGGACCGATGGACCGGCCGGTACCGCGTCGAGGGCGAGGACGCCGGGGGAGTTCCGTGGAAGGCGTACATCAACGTGAACACGAAGGACGGAGACTACTGGGTCAACGGAGCGAAGACCGAGGGAGACACTCGCGCGAAAGGGCTCGAACGCGCGTACGGGCGCTTCATCAACGACTCGTACTGGCTGCTCGCGCCGTGGAAGATCTTCGATCCCGGAGTGACCCTCGACTACGTCGGCGAGGTCGCGGGGACCGCGGGGAACCCGTGCGACGAAATCCGGCTGTCCTTCTCGGGAGTCGGACTGACCCCCAAAGACGTCTACTGGATGGACGTCGACCGGTCGACCCATCGTCTCGACCGCTGGAAGTTCGTGTTGAACGGAGGGAACGATCCGCCGACGGCGGTGGCATGGAAGGACTGGCGCAAGCTCGGCGGCATCGAGCTGTCGCTGTCCAAACCGTTCGTCGACAAGCCGGCGGAGATTCGTTTCGAGAACGTGCAGGTCTCGGAGAACGTCGATGAAGGGGCGCTGACTCCTCCCCGCTGACGACGCTTCGGCGTTCGGTTCCGTAGACATTCAGGGCACGTCGATTGCAGCGCCCCGGAGGCGGACAATGCAGGAATCGGGTTTCCGCGCGGCGCGATTTCATCTGAAGGATGGAAGACCTCTCGTCTTTCACTCGATACCGGATTCGGTATTGCGCCGCCGCGCTGGCGAAATCCTGCTTTTTCTGACGCTCGTCGCGGTGGGAATGGTCGCCGCCACGCTCCTCGCCAAAGGGAGACCGGATCCTCCGCGGGCGCCGGCGGGCTCTCCGCGAAGCGCGGCGTACGTCCGGCGCTGAACGCCGCGGATCCCGGTCGGGTTCCGCTAACATCGGCGCATGCTCCGACGCTTCCTCCCTCTGGCCTGCCTCGCGGCTTCGTTCTGCGCCGGCGGCGCCGTCACGTTTCCGCGGAGACACTCTCCGACCCGCGACCTTCCGCACGGGGGGACGTACTCGGTCTTCCTTCCGCCGTCCTACGCTTCGGGAAAGGGACGGTATCCCGTGCTCTACTTCCTCCACGATGCCTACGGCGACGATCGGGTCCTCCTGAAGAACGGCGTCATCGCCCGGCTGGACGCCGCCATGCGCGCGGGGACGCTCGGCGAGTTCATCCTCGTGTGCCCCGAAGGCGACGGAGGATGGTTCTCGAACTCCCACGACGGGCGCCGCCGATACGAGGACTGGATCACGGGGGATCTGCCGCGCGAAATCGAGAGCGCGTATCGTGTCCGGACGGATCCGGAGAGCCGCGGCATCACGGGGGTCTCGATGGGGGGATACGGCGCCGTCAAGCTGGCCCTGCGGCACCCGGAGAGCTATGGAGCGGTGTCCGGACTCTCCGCCGCGGTCATCCCGATGCAGTGGGACGACGTCGAGAAAGTGTTCTTCATCGCCCGCTGGCAGATCCACCGCGTCTTCGGACGGTCCCGCGACGACAATTCGCTCGCGGAGAACGACGTCTGGAGAATCGTGGACGCGCGGGTGAAGTGGACGGTTCCCTTCGACGTCTTTCTTCTCGCGGGCACCGAGGACAAGTACGGTCTCGATCACGTCGCGGTGCAATACGCCGATTTCCTGAACCGGCACGG
>DASTIQ010000141.1 GCA_035717485.1 Thermoanaerobaculia bacterium
CGGCCCGTATGCGGGGCGTGCGCTGCCGCTCCGCTCCGCATTTTGACCCGCCTTCGGCGTCTGAGGCGCGCGAGCCGTACGATCATCGCTGCAAGCGTCGCTGTGAGCGCCGCCACGAGAGCCAGCGAGATCCACAGCCGCCAACCGTGAGGCGCGCTCAATCTCAGGTATGCCCAGGGTCGCCCCTCGTACAACCACAGCGAAATCACGCAGGCCGCCAACGTCCACAACTCGCCTATTAAAACCGGATAGAGCCACAGCCGCGCCCGGGTCGGGTCGGCTTGCGACCGCCGAAGGAAGGCTCGCCACACCACGAAGTGGTCGAGAAGGAGCTCGACCGCTATGAGCGTGAGACAGAGTACGTCGGGCGCGGTCAGAGAGCGCTCCTGGAGCAAGCGAGTCTGTCGAGTCGAAAGGGGTGGCAGCGCGGCAAAGAGTGCCGATGCCGAGGGCTGCAGTCCCCTCGATTCAAGCGATCACTACTCCGGTCGCCTGGCGACCCGAGAGCTCACCAGCGGCGAGCCGTGGGTGCGACGTCCGCCGCAACGAACTCTTCCGGAACTCGCGACTAAGCCGGTGTTTCAAGGATGGCCTCAATTCGTTCCTTGCATTGTGGGCAGACCGTCACGATGGGCTTCCCCAACCGGTCCTCGGTCCCCGACCCGGGAAACCGCCAGCCGCAATAGGGACACTTGAGCTTGAGGCCGATCCTCTGGTCGTCAGGGATGTTGACGTCATCCACGATCACCTCGCCGTGTGGCTAATGGAGTCCCGGAACCACTCGAGCTCAGCGGCAGGCCGCAAGGCGCAGTCGGCTGCAACGCGATGTTGGGCAGCACGTCGATTGCCAGGCCATGCGCTCGAAGGCACATCTACAGGACCAGGTTCTCGGCTCGGAACTCGACGATCTCCGGTGGATCGCGGTTGTAGTCGCTGTACCGAATCCATGTCGGCCGGACGCGAATGTAGATCAGCCCGGGCCAGCGCAGCCGACTCGGTCCATCCGGGTAGACCGCGTAGTAGACCTCCTTCAGGCGCTCCAAAGCAGAGCCCGAAGGCTCATCCGCGACACCTTCGTACTGCACCGTGCGTTCATCGCCCGGCACCCACCCCCCGATGACGAGCGCGACGTGCGGGTTCTGGCGCAGGTTCTGCGCCTTGCGTGTGGTCTGGAGCGTGTCGAACACGATCTCGAACTGGTCGGTCACGGCGAACCCCACTATCGCGGCTTGTGCCGTCTCCACGGCTGACACCGATGCCTGCACCGCCAGCCGGTGAAGGCGCAGGAACTCGAGCAATGCCTTCGGCTTCATTCCTGCCTCAGGCCGCTACGCACGGCACATCGCGAGATGCTGCCCGACGACTGAATTGAGCCGCGCCGCGAAGCGGCGTCGGCTTGAATGAATTCTTAGGCTGCACATTCTGCGCCGTTTCAGTACCACCCTCAGGACCGCGGGTCCAACCCGAAGGCGCGCAGCTCCTGCTCGCACCGGCAGGCCTTCGCAATGCGCGCGGCCCACGCGACGGCCTCCTCACGCGATGGCAGGTCGAGCACGGTGAAGCCGCCGTCAAGCGGGGGCGCCCACGGGTAGCCGCCATCGGCGACCGACCCGTCGGCCGAGACGAGGACGGGCGGCACGTCTTCGTCGATGCCGCCGCCGAAGACGTAAACGCCAGCGGCTTTTGCCTCATCGATCACGGCGTGCGCGTCGCGGCCCACCGCCTCCCGGTCGCCCTCCGGCACGACCATCGCCGCACTAGGAAATGAGATCAGGTACTTTGCCATAGTGCACTTTCCTTGGAGACTGATGACGGTGGTGAAGTGTGTGTGCGGCCAACGACCCGAGTTCATCGGCAAGCCCGCAGGGCGCGGTTCGCTGCAAGGAGATGTTCGGCCGCTTCCGATCCAAAGCGTCGATGCGCACAGCTAACCAAGCCATATGGAGATGCTACCAACCGCGAGGCCATTCCCGGAAAGCACGGAACCATCCTCCTGATACGACGAACCTCGGAAACGTAACCCATTGCTCGAGGAAGATTCGCGAAATGGCGTTTGCTGGGCCCGCGAAGGGCTCGGGTGGAATCTGCTCTTGCTTGTGACCGCGCCCCTGCAGAGCTACGGAGATGATCATGGTGGCAAGTGAGACGGCACCTAGAATAGCCGACCCTTCAAGGAGGCTAACGATTAAGCCGATATTGCCCAGCACGAACAGCGGCACGACGACTATGTGGATGAGTAGGTTCGCGCGAGAGCGGTGAACGCGCTCGTACCCATCCCATTGCCAGCGCAATAATTCTGCGACGCTCATAGCCCCACCCGTGCTGAGCGGCCGAACGACCCGGCTTCAGCGGCGGCGCGCGAACGGCGCGCCGTCCGCTGCAAGCCGATGTTAACCGCCGCCCGAACTGTCATGGAATGAAGACCACGTGGGTATCGGCTAGCATGTCGCCCAAACGTTGCCCTCGCGACGAGAGTTTGACCGCAAGAATGGCCGGTCCGCCGATAAAAAGGAAATCGACAGGATCGAGGATGTGACGAAGGAGGCAGTCAAGGCCAGTTAGCGGCTTCTGATCCAACCGCTCGACCACAAGGTCGAACAACGCCTTTCCAGCGGTTCTGCCAAACGTTGACTCAATAAACACGAAATACACGAACCATGCCACCAGGGCGATCAGCATGATCACGCAGCCGAGGCAACCATATTCCGGTTGGTCAAGCATTCCGCGACCCGCCCAGAACATGGCGCCGATTAGGCAGTAATCGAGGGTCGCCGCGAGGCCGCGACGAACAAGGTGCGTCTTTACCGGCATGGCCTTGACCCGGCGGCTAACGACCCGGCTTCAGCGACGGCGCGCGGACGGCGCGACGTCCGCTGCAAGCCGATGTTGGGCCACCCCACTTTCACTTGTGCCCTGCCGCGCGAAGGATCTTGAGCGCTGCGTCGCGGTCCTGTGGGAATACACGAATTTCCACCCAGTGCCCGCCTACTAGGGGTGATGTCAGGTGACTAACCTCGAGCGGTATTTCGGCCGGGATTCCAGCCGCTTGCAGGGCGCCACACGCAATCTCGGCCTCGTACGAGTCTGCAAAGGTTGCAACCGTGACACCCTCCGCCGATTCATCCTTGCTCATGCCGATCGCCTGCCTCGGTGGCCCAACATGTAATCAGACGTCCTAAGCGTTTTCGATAAACGCGACGGAAAGATACCGTTTTGTCGCGTCATGATCGTTCCATTTTAGAACCAACGACTTGATCCGGCTGACAAATCGTCGGACCGAAGTGCGAACCTGGTCGTGAATTCCAGACGCCTAACACGATCTTTCCGCGCTTCCGGAGGCGACGAAATGGCCGGTTCATTTTTTCGTCCCGGCATTGACCGCCTGAGTCCGCCCACGAGACTCGCGTCTCCGGTTTCACGGCCCGGGGTTCCCGAAGCGCGAACCGCCGCCACTTCGAACTGATCGGCCGGATGGATCTCCAGGAAGGGCCCGTCGGTGTCGATGACGATCGGTCCCCCGAAGCGGAGGTGTTCGTCCGCGAGAAGGGTTCGCCCCTCGCAGACGCGGTGCGCCGCCGTTTCCGGCTCACACTCGAGGCGCAGGAAGCGGCCGGCCGGCGCGCCGAGATCTCCGATCTCGAACGAGTCGAGCGCCACGTCGAGCGTCCAGAACCCGTCGGTCGAGTGCTGGGCGTCGCGGACGAGACGGCCGCGCCCGCTTCCCGTGCATCCCGTGTCGACCCAGCCCGAGAGCCCGAGGAACTTGAACGGCGTCGTGAACCAGGCGATCGCCCGCGAAAACCAGCCGAGCTCCGCCGGCGGAATCCGGGAAAGCCGCGCGATCGTCCGCTCGGGATCGCACAATCCCGGCGCCCCGACGCGCGACCCGAGACTCGCGACTCGCGGCTGGCGGAGAGCCGCCGACCGGCGCCGCGCCGCCGCGTGGTACCAGAGGTGCCGGACTCTCATCCCGCCGACGCGGCCGCCTTCGAAGCGAGCGGCACGCCGACCGTCCGCCAGGCGTCCCGGACCGCTTTCTCGACCGCGCTCCCGTAACGCTCCCCCGCGATCGCGACCGTCGAGGCGGCGGCGTCCTTGAAGTCCGACGTGTTCCGAAGACGCTCGGTCAGCGCCGCGTACCAGATCATCCCCGCCTTCTCCCAGGCGAACCCTCCGATCGCGATCGCCGCCAGCGCAAACGCGCGATTCGGGATGCCGGAGTTGACGTGGACGCCGCCGTTGTCGTCGTACCCTTCGTAGAAGTCGCGCATCGTCGCCGGCTGCGGGTCCTTCCCGAGGATCGGATCGTCGTACGCCGTCCCGGGATGCAGCATCGACCGGATGCCGCGGCCGCGCACCTTCGCGGTGAAGAGGCCCGCGCCGATGATCCAGTCGGCCTGATCGGCCTTCTCCTGCCGTTTCCACTGCTTGACGAGTGAGCCGAACACGTCGGAGAAGCTCTCGTTCAACGCGCCCGGCTGCCATTCGTAGTCGAAATTGGCCTCGGTTCCGGTCACGCCGTGCGTGAGCTCGTGGCCGATGACGTCGACCGCGACGGTGAAGCGGTTGAATATCCGGCCGTCGCCGTCTCCGTAAACCATCTGCGTGCCGTTCCAGAAGGCGTTGTCGAAGTTCCGGCCGTAGTGGACGGAGGAGTCGAGGCGCATTCCCTTCCCGTCGATCGAGCTCCGGCAGAACGCCTTCTCGTAGAAATCGTAGGTCGCGCCGGCGCCGTCGTACGCCTCGTTGACGGCCGGGTCTTTCGACGACGTGCCGCCCTCCCCGCGAACGAGCCGGCCGGGGAGGACCGAGCCCCCCGCCTCGTCGTAGACCGTCCTTCGTTCCTCGCCGGCCGGGATGGCGGGACACGTTCCGCCGATGGCATCACGATGCCCGCGGAGGCGCTCGGTCTGGAGCAGCGTCTCGCGAGCGCGGGAGCGTTCGAACTCGTCGCCGCGCCGCGAGATCGCGTCGAGAATGTACGGCGGAACGATAGTCTGGCAGCCCGAAGGGCTGACCGTCTTGCAGCCCGAAAGGCTGACCGCCGGGGAGGCAACGCGGCTCATCGGGAGCCCTCCTTCGTAAGATCGATCCTCCGGAGCGCCCGGACCAGCCCGGTCGCGGAGTCGAACTCGATCGCATAGAGCCCGGGCGGCAGGTCGTCGGAACCGGGAGGCGCCGCGAGCGCTTCGACGGTCTTCGCGAGACCGATCGCGCCGCCGAGGATGTCGCCGGTCTTCGGATCCCTCGACTCGCCGAACTCGGTCAGGTTCCACCCGTCCTGGAGAGCGAACTTCGCATCGACCGCGCCGAGACCGGAGCGGACGCGCAGCACGTACTCCTCGTCCTTCTTCGGGAGCCAGACGACCTGCGCCGAGCGCTCGCTCCCCTTCGTCGAGACGAGGAGATAGGGCTGCGGGCGATAGAACCGGATGCCCTCCCGGTAGTCCGCGTCCCTCAAGAGCCGCGTCACGCCGACGGATGCGCATCCGCCGAGCGAGGCGAGGCAAAGCGCTGCCAGCACGGTTCGCAGGCGCATGACGGTCCTCCCTCTCAACTCCTCACATCGCCGGACCCCTCGTCCGGGGACACGCCGGAACCGATCTTTTTTCGGGGCCGTAGAATCCGATGATCGAAACCGCACCCGGCCCTCCCGAATCCCGGCTCGGCCGCGCCGGCCGGCAGGCTTTCCTCGCCGCCTTCTCGCTCGGGGCCGCGGCGGTCGTCGCGGTCGTGATCCGACAGCTTCGGGCGCGTCCGGACCTTCCCCTCGGTTTCGCCGCCGCCGCATCGGCCGTCGCCGCGGCGCACGCGGCCACCTTCGCGTTCGTGTTTCGGAGACGCGGAACGCGCGCGGCTGCCGTATTCCTGGGCCTCTCGATCGTCGCGCTCGCGGGAGCGGGGGGGTGGCGTCGGACCGTCGCGATGCTGGGACTCGCCGGAGCGGCGGCCCTCTCCGCCGCCGTGGGGGACCGGATCGGGGCTCTGATCCTCCCGAAGGACGTGCTGTCATGGGGGGCGAGACTCGGGTTCGGAATCCTCGCGGCCGCCTGGGCCGTGTCGGCGCTGCTCCTGGCCGGCGTCTTCGGGCGCGGCATCGCCGCCGCCGGTCTCGTCGTCGCCGGGGCGTTCGCGGGAGCGGCGGGATGGCGGGAACGCCGCCGGAACGCCGGAGTACGGCGGCGGCCTTCGTGGACGGACGCGTCGGCCGCGGCGGCGGAGCTCTTCTTTCTCCTCGGCGCCGCCGCGCTCGTTGGCAATCTGGCACCGGAGTCCGGATTCGACGCGCTGACCCGGTATCTCCCGTGGGTGAAGATCGCGGCGCGCACCGGCGCCTTCCCGCGGATCCCGTGGCAGTTCCCGTTCATCCTTCC
>DASTIQ010000142.1 GCA_035717485.1 Thermoanaerobaculia bacterium
AGAGGGCCCGCGCCTCGGCGATCTTTCCGAGTCCCAACTCCGCCCGCGCCTCTTCCGCGAGCGAGATTGCTCCGTTGCCGGTCTGCCGGAGATCGGCAAAGACCCGAGCGGCCTGTTGCGCCATCGGCGCGGCTTCCGGAAAGCGCCCTTCCACGTTGCGAAGCTGCGCGATCAACATCTGCGTTTCCGCCGCCACGTCCTGGAGTCCGAGCGCGCGCCGTCCGGCGAGCGCCGTTTCGTAATGCGTCTCGGCATCGGAAAACCGGCCCTCCTCGGTGAACACGTTCCCCAGATCGTTCTCGTGAGTCGCGGCGCCGTCGGGATCGCCCAGCTTCTTCGAAAGCGCGAGCGCCTTCTCGTAATTTCCCCGGGCCTCCTCGAGATGCCCCTGGGCCAGGCGCGTGTCTCCGAGAGACCCGATGCCGTAGGAGAGGTATCCGTCGTCGCCGATTCTTCGACTGATCCCGACGGCCTCTTCCTGGAGCGCGAGGGCCCGGTCGAACTGGCCCTGGTCCGCAAGAATATTTCCCCGGGCGTTCAAGCCCCAGATGATTCCTTGCGGGTCGTTGATGTTCCGATTGATCTCGAGGGCCTGACCGTCCTCGCGGAGAGCGGCGTCGACATCGCCCCAGTACCAGTCGAGGAAGGCGAGGTCGCTCGCCGCGTGGGCTTCGCCCTTCCGGTTGCCGATCCGGCGAAAGGTTTCCCGAGCCTGGAGCCAGAGGATCCGCGCGGCGTCGTAGCTTCGTTCGTCGCCCGCGATCTGGATCAACGCCTCGGCTTCGCCGTTGCGATCGCCCGCCTTCCGAAACAGCGCCGCCGCCTCCTCGCGAGCCTGCCGCCCCGCCGCCCTCCCTCCGAGAGCACCGGAAGCCGCCGCCTCGCGGAGCCGGGCCTCGGCGAGGAGCAGGGTCGAACCGTTCCGCCGCGCCTTCCCGGCTGCCGCCTGGCTCGCCGCGAGCTCTTCCCGCCATTTCGACAGGGCCGCGAAGGCGTCCGCGCGGGCAAGATCGATCCGAGGATCGTCGCGAGCCGGCACCGGAAGCGCGCCGAGCGCGGAGAGCGTCGTGAGCGCCTCCCGGCCGCGTCCGCCGGCGATCTGGGCCGCCGCCAGACGAAGGCCCGCCTCCAGGTCGTCCGGATGCGATCGGAGGATGGAAGCGTTGAGGCTCTCGGCCCGCTCCCACTTCTTTTGCGCTTCGGCCAGCCGCGCTTCGGCGGCGGCGTAGGCCGCCGGCGCCGATCGGCTGGCGAGGCGGAAGGCTTTCTCCGCCTCGGTGAGCGCCTTCTCGTCGTATCCGAGCGCCGACCATGTTCGCGAAAGCGCCTCGTGCGCCGGCCCGAAGCCGGGCTCGACCCGGATCGACGTCTCCAGCAGGGAGCGCGCGCCGAGTGCATCGAACCCCCGGAGTTTCGCGAGCCCCTCGGCGTAGGCGCGGGCGGCCCCCCGATCGTTGGGAAGCGCGGCGGCAGCGCGGTCGGCTTCGGAGGAAGAGGCAGCCTCGAGGCCGAGCTCCGCGCGCAGGGCGCCTCCCGCCGACGAAACGAGCTTGAACAGATCGCCTTCGCTTCCCGTTTCCGTCACCGTGGCGAGGGACTCGCCGGTCGCCGTGTCCTGCAGCGTCATGTCGAAGCGGATCTCCTCGCCGTCGTGAGAAGAAATGGCGACGTAGGAGCCCGAGAGAACGAGGTCGGCGGCGAGACTCGCGCGAAGGTTCGCCAGGGTCTCGCGCGAGAGCGTCCCCGCAGTCGCCGGGTTCCGGATGCCGCTGAGCCGCGCCACATTTTCCGCCGGGACGAGGCGGAGTTTCTCGCCCCCCGCGAGCTCGGCCGAGATCATCTCGGAGACTGCGGTCGAGAGCCATCCCGCATCGGAACGGCCGGACAGGTTCTGGAACCCGAGCACGGCCACGCTTCGGCGGGCGGGAACCGCGGCGGGAACCGCGGCGCCGGCGGGTTGCGCCGCCATCGCGCGAACGGGCTTCTTTCTTGCCAGGAGAACGGCCAGGGCGAGCGCGATGGCCAACGCCGTCGCCGCCGCGACTCGTCCGGCGAGCGGCGTTCTTGGGCGCGAGGGATGCGTAACGGCCGCGGAACCGTCGGCGGTCGAGAGCGGCGCCGATTCGGTCGTCGACGGGCCTGGCGCGACCCGCCGGAGAGCCGCGACGAAGCGATACCCCGCCTTCGGTACCGTCTCGATGTAGCGGTTCTCCCCCTCAGCCTCGCCGAGCGCCCGGCGGATCAGCCAGATGTTCTTGGTGAGATTCCCTTCCTCGACGGCGGTACCGGGCCAGAGGGACGCCATCAACTCGCCCTTCGTGACGATGTGGCCCGTGTTCTCGACGAGGAGGACGAGCGTGTCGAAGACCTTGGGGGGCAGAGCGACGGCGCTCCCGCCGTTCCAGAGCCGGCGCTCGCGCCCCTCCAGCCGGAAGGGGCCGAACTCGTAGACACCGTTGGAAGCGCTGGGCTTGTTCGCGGCGGTCATGGGCGTGTCTGGAAAAAATCCATCGAGAACCCAGAGAAAAGGCCAAGACGAATTATTTCACGGAAGGCGATCCTGCGCGGCAGCACGGGAGAGGTTCCGATCGCCGCACGGCCGATCTTGAAAGAGGAGGGAGCGTCAATGAGTGGCTCGATGGTTATTCGAAGAACGATTCTCGTGGTGGCGGCCTTGCTGTCGGCCCCCGCGGTCCAGGCGGGCTTTCCATCGACCGAGTCGTTCCTGCCGGCCGTCGGGCGGATCGCCGGCCGGTACGGAGCGCAGTTCTACACGACGGTCTGGGCGACGAACCTCACGTCCGCGCCGGTTTCGTTCACCTTCGATTTCCTGAAACAGGGGCAGGCCAACGACAGCCCGGCGTCGTTTGCCGACACGCTGGCTCCGGGCCAGACGAAGGTCTACGAGGACGTCGTCGAGACGAAACTGAGCCTCACGTCGGCGCTCGGGGCGGCGCGGGTGACGTCCACCGGTGAAATCCTGCTGGCCGAGCGGATCTACAACCGGGAGCCGGGAGACGATCTCGGCAAGACCGAGGGTCTCTTCTTCGCGGGCATTCCCAAAACCCTCTCGATCTCGCTCGGCCAGTCGGCGTCGATCCAGGGGATCGATCAGTGGGGGTCGGAGAACTTCCGGTACAACTTCATGGTCGTCGAGACCGGAGGGGGATCCCCCACCGTCAACGTCCAGCTCTTCGACGCGGACGGAGCGCTCCTGGGGCAGAAGGCCTACGAACTCCAGCCGTACGAGCAGATCCAGCCCAACGTGGCCGACCTCTATTCGAGTATCGCGACGACGAACGCCCGAATCACAGCGACCGTCACCGGAGGGACCGGCTCGGTCCTGATCGCGGGGGCGCAGATCGCCAACGAGTCTCAGGACCCGACCGGATTCGAAATGAGCTTCCCGGACGTCTTCGGCGGCGTGACGAGCCTGAACGGGTTGACGGGAGCACTGACGCTCGAGGCCGGCAGCAACATCTCGATCACTCCCGACGGATCGAGCGCCCTGAAGATCGACGCCACGGTGGCGCAGGGCCCCGCGGGACCCCGGGGCGCCACGGGCGCGACGGGGCCGGCAGGGCCTCCGGGACCGATGGGCGCAACGGGGGCAGTCGGCCCTCCGGGGCCCCAGGGAATCCCGGGCTCTTCGGGAACGCTGCCTTCGGGCTCCTTCGTCTTAGGAACACTCGGCGATACGACGCTGACCGGCGCCGGCTTCCGGGAGGTCGCTCCGTATGTCTCCGATTTCTGGACCGCGACTTCGACGATCAACGCCCCCTCCGGGCGCGACCAGCACATCGCCGTCTGGACCGGATCGAAGATGATCGTCTGGGGCGGGTTCGACGGGACGTCGGCCGTCAATACCGGCGGAATCTACGACCCGGTCACGGACTCCTGGACGGCGACCTCGACGGTCAACGCTCCCTCCGCACGGGGCGTCGGCGAGGCGATCTGGACCGGCACGAAGATGATCGTCTGGGGCGGAACTGCCGACGGGATCACCTACTTCAATAACGGGGGAATTTACGATCCC
>DASTIQ010000143.1 GCA_035717485.1 Thermoanaerobaculia bacterium
CTCCTCCACCGTGACTCCCTTCGCGCGCCGGAAGACCTCCCGCAGCCGCCGGACGCGCTCGCTCGCCGTGCCGTCCATCTCGCCGAACGCGAGCGAGGGGGTCACTCCCGCGTGCCGGATCACGCCCGGCGCCACGATGAAGCTCAGGATCTTGCAGAGGCCGCCGAGCACGGGATGGGCGCCGAGAACCGCCGCGAGCTCGTCCGGCGCTTCGACCCCGTTCTCGAGGGGGACGACGATCGTCTCCGCCCGCACGAGCGGCCGCATCCGTTCGGCGGCCTCCTTCACCTGCCAGGCCTTGACGCAGACGAGGACCGCGTCGACCGGGCCGATCGACGCCGGGTCCTCGGTGGCCTTCGCCGGCGATACACGAAAATCGCCGGCGACGCTCTCGACCGTCAATCCGTCCTTGCGGATCGCCTCGAGATGCGCCCCCCGCGCGATGAACGTCACGTCCTCGCCCGCTTCGGCGAGCCGTCCCCCGAAATAGCCGCCGACTCCTCCCGCGCCGAAGACCGCGAATCGCATCGGCGGAATTACATCATCGAACCCGAGGTTTCCGGCGGGCGTTCCGCCCGGATAGGATTCGCCCATGAATCGAACGATCCCGGGACGCTCCGCCGCCGCGGCGTGGATCCTGGCGGCCGCCGTCGGGGCTTCTTCTCTCGAGGCCGCCGGAGAACGCCGTTTCGAGCTCACCTACGAGTTCACGGTCCACGTCCCCGCGGGAGCGCACCGCGTCCGGATCTGGGCTCCCGTCGCCGTCACGGATGAGAACCAGAGCGTCGGAAAGCCGGAGGTGACGTCGCCCCTCTCCTTTCGCGAAACGCGTGAGGGGGAGTTCGGCAACCGATTCCTCTACGCGGAGGAGCCGCCCGGAGGCAAGGCCGCCGACATTCCGGTCGTGGTCCGCTATCGGGTCGCGCGGCGGGAATCGGCGGGGGGGAACCCTTCCGATCCGCCCTCCGCGCGGTTCCTCCGCGCCGACCGGCTCGTCCCGATCGACGGGAAGATGAAGGAGCTCGCCGACATCAACACGAAGGGTTCGTCGACCGCGATCGAGAAGGCCCGGGCCCTGTACGACTACGTCTTCCATTCCCTTCGCTACGACAAGTCGGGAACGGGCTGGGGGCGCGGAGACGCTCTCTGGGCGTGCGATGCGAAGCACGGGAACTGCACGGACTTCCATTCGGTCTTCATCTCGATGGCGCGGGCCGAGGGGATTCCCACCCGCTTCGAGATCGGGTTTCCGCTGCCGGCGAGCGTGCACGCGGGGGAGATCGCCGGCTATCACTGCTGGGCCGCGTTCTACACGGCCGGAGCCGGATGGGTCCCGGTGGACATTTCCGAGGCGTGGCAGGACCCGAGCCGACACGACTATCTGTTCGGCCATCTCGATCCCGATCGGATTCGATTCACGACCGGGCGCGACCTCGTCCTCGAGCCCCGCCAGGACGGGCCCCCGCTGAACTTCTTCGTTTACCCCTACGTCGAGATCGACGGCGAGCCGTTCGACGGCGTGACGCGGAGATTCTCGTTCCAGGATCTGCCGGAGGATCGCGCCTCGCGCTGACGAGTCGGACGGCGGATACCCGTGGGGCCCGCCGGATTCCGAACGGGACTCCCCTCAGGGCTCGCGCCGCACGTACGTGTAGTCGTAGTTGACCTTCCACGTCTTTCCGTCGGGCGAGGCCTCCGAGCGCTGGCGGACGGATCCGCCCGGCAGGGGAGTGAACGTGAGGCGGCGATGGATGAGTTTGCCGGAGGCCGCATGCGATTCGCCTTCGAACCGCATCGCTCCGTCCCTGAACTCGCCTTCGAACTCGCTCGTGTTTCCCGCGCTGTCGACCCACATCTGCCGCCATTTCTTCCGCACGGGATCGAAGAAGTTGAGGCTCTTGCCCGAGTAGCCGTCCGGTTCCTCGTAGTTCTCGAGGAGCGCGCAGCCGCCGGCGATCTTCTCCTCGCGGCTCGAGGCGCGAGTCCCGTCGTCCGGCTGTCCGTCGGACGGACGGACTTCCCAGTTTCCCAGCCAGAAGTCGAACTGCGCCGATTCGGACCGCGCCGCACAGCCGGATCCGGCCGCCCGTCCGCACGGCGCGATCGAGGAGGCGAACAGGAGCGCGAGAGCGATCTTCCTCGTCATCGCTTCCTCCTCGTGTAGTGGATCGGCCACTGCACCTTCCAGGTCTTCCCGCCGTCGGCGGATCTCTCCCACCGCCAGTCGAACGCGTCCGGCGCGATGTGGTGGAAGACCATCCGCAGCGTGACCGGCTTCCCGTCCTTCCCGACCGCGTCCATCGCGAAGATCTTCTCGTCCGGACGGGATAAGTCGCCGACGAAGTCGAAATAGCCGGCCTGGTTGTCGACCCACGTCTGCCGCCATTTCTTCGTGCGGGCATCGAAGGTCGACCAGCTCTTCCCGACGAGCGGCCGGGGACCGCCGCCGGCGAAGTTCTCGGAGACGACGCACCCGTCCAGGATCTTCTCGATCCGGTTCGTTCCGCTGCCGGCGGGGCTGCCGGCCGACGCCGGCCACGTCGCGTCCCAGTCCCCGACCCAGAAATCGAGCTGCGTCCACTGCGGTCCGGAGCAGGGGGACGCCGGGGGAGCAGCCGCGGCGCCCGCCGCCACGAAGGCCGTGACGAAGGTCGAGGCGGCGGCGAGAGAACGGCGTTTCATCGATCCTCCTTCATGGCTCAGGGGCGGCGCATCTCGTCGACGAACAGGGAGGTCCACGTCCGGCCGTTGTCCTCGGAGACCATCTGGGTGCGCCGCCACGTGTCCTTGCCCGTGCGTTCGATGCGCATCCGCGATCCATGGGGGGGAGTGGCGGTCACCGAGGTCCATTCGCCTCGTTCGGCGGACGCCGTGCCTTCGAGTCGGGAGAAGTTTCGGCGCCGGGCGTTGACGTAGACGATCGTCGATTTCTCCCCCTTCGCGTCGGAGACCTCGAGGTAGAGACCCATGTAGTGCGGCGCACCTTCCTCGACTTCGATGCGTTCCTCGGTGCCCGCTCCGCCGAGGATGCTCGAAATCTCCGAATGGAGGGGGGCGGCGTCGCCGGTCGCGGCCTCGATGCGCCTCCCTTCCCACCGTCCGACCGTCCAGGCGAGCGGGTCGGCGGAGGGAGCGGGTTTCGGCGGCCGTTCCGCGGCGCGCCCGTCGGCGAGGAACAAGGCCGCCGTGATCGACGCGACCGCCGCGCCGCGAACGACCGACTTCGGGTCCGTCATGCGTTCTTCTCCCTCGCTCAGATCATCGTGTACGTCACGACCGCGGCGATCTCGCGGGATCCGTCTTCCTTCTTCGGGATCTCGAGAACGGCCTTGATCACGTAGGGGGCTTCCTTGCTCACCCACCAGGTCATCTTCCCGTAGAGCTTCGGCGCGGTCTCGACGACCCACGTTGTCCGCGTCTTTCCCGGCCCCGCCTCCACGGTTTCCTTTCCGAGGACGCGCACCGGCACCCAGTCGACCGCCATCTTGTCCGTGTCGAAGGCGGGGATCTCGGTCGCGTACCCTTCGCGGAGGGGAAGCGTCGAGACGAGGACGCCGTAGAGCCCGTAGAAGTTGAACACCGGAAGGTCGAGGTGAGCCGTCGCTTCCTCCGGCTTCGCGTCCTTCGACTCGATGTGCCGGTACGTCACGGTCTCGTGGCGGAAGTCGACGTGGCGCGTGTTTCCGTCGCTCGAGCGGGCGTAGTCGAACGTGAAAGGCTCCATCGTTTGCGGATCGAAGACGTCGACGAAGGTCATCCGGATGTCCTTCTTCGCGTACTGGACGGTCTGGGTACGGCGCAGGGCGGGCTTCCCCTCGAAGGTCGTTTCGTCGAGGCGGTCTTCCCAGATGCCCGCTTCGACCGCGGGGCCTCCCGGTTTCTGCTGCGTGAACCTCCAGCGGTTCGTGTAGGGACGAAGCTGCGCGCCGGTGACCGAAGGGTCGCCGACGAGCGTGCGGGCGGGCGCAGCGTGAAGCGGAGTCGCTGCGCCGGCGACGGCGGCGAAAACGCGTGCGGAGCCGGAGAGCACCGCGAGAACGAGCGGAAGCGCGAGGCCGAGGCGACGGATCATCGGGCGATCTCCTTCGCCCCCTTTTCTACGGCGCGGCGGCCGCCGAGGCTATCACGCGATTGCCCCGGCCGGCCGGCGCCAGGCGCCGAAGATCAGTTGCCGCCGGTCGCGCCGGGACGAGCGTTCGCGGAGCGGTTCCAGGCGGCCGACGGCGGCGATCCGAATTCCCGCCGGAAAGCGTAGGTGAAATGGCTGTGGCTCGAATAGCCGAGATCGAGGGCCAGCCGGGTGATGTCGCCGCGATAGTCGGGGAGCACGTCGAGTGCCGTCCGGAGCCGGAGCCGGTGCAGATACCGGTTCACCGAGATGCCCGTCTCCCTCCGGAAGGCCCGGCAGGTATGGAACGGGGAGAGCCCCGCGGCCGCCGCGACGTCGGAGAGGCGCACGCACTCCCGGAAGCGGAGAGACAGGTAGCCGCGGGCGGCGTCGATCGACTCCCGGCGCCGGCGAACGGCCGAGGGACGCTCCGGCCGCGACGCGGGGCGGGGACGCGATGCGGCCGCGACGGTCTCCGCGACGAGCGCGAGCGCTCCTTCCTCGAGCTCGATCGGGTCGACGGGATCGCCCGCGATCGCGCGGGAAAAGATCCGGTGCTGGATCCAGTAGCTGCGGGACGAGCTCGGCCCCCGGAGGAACGGAAAATTCGCCTCTTCGGATCCGGCCCGGGGACCCGCTTCGGAGAGCGCATCGGCGACGACGTCGGGACGGGCGACGAGGCCGACGCCGCGGTCGCCGCAGCCGTGGGGATGGCTCGTCCGATAGACGCCCAGCGGATTGAAGAACGCGACCGAGTTCACGTCGATCAGCGCGGACCTTCCTTCCGAGTGCAGCATGTACGTTCCGGCGTGGGGAAAGCCGATGACGTGCCAGAACTGCTGCCGCTCCGAAGTGATCGCCCGGTCGCGGACGAGGCACGCCCACCGGGTGAGCCGAACGGTGGGGCTCTCGAAGAGCCACTCGATCGTGATCCCCGCCACGTCGCGGGCCGGAGCGGTCGGGCAGGGTGCCGAAGACGTTTCCATCCTCCCAGAGTACGTTCGGGGCGAGGGAAGGTTTTCGGAAGCCGTTCCGGCGCGAGTTCCCGACATGTGGTCAAATTGCGCGGCATGAAGATCTTCGAGGCTCCGACGGCGGCGAGCTGGATGGGGGTCCCGGAAACGGCGATTTTCGCCCTTCTCGTTCTCGCGGCGATTCTCGTCTTCGCCTACTCCGCGTCGCGTCGCTTCCAGGCGTTGACCGCCGGGAAACGGGAGAACCGTTTCGACCGGATTCCGACGCGGATCGGCAAGACGATCGAGTACGCGTTCCTGCAGCTCCGGATGTTCCGCGACCCCTACGCCGGGATCTTCCACATCCTGATCTTCTCGGGCTTCGTCGTTCTCGCGGTCCGGACGCTGTCGCTCGTGGTCGAAGGGCTGGCGCCGGGTTTCCAGCCGTTCCCCGGCGCGTTCGGCCATGCCTACAACTTCGTCAAGGACGTCGTCGAGCTGCTCGTCTTCGTCGGAGTCGCGATGGCGGCGTGGCGCCGGCTCTTCGCCCGGCCGAAGAGGCTGGATCCCTCCTTCGACGCATGGCTGATCCTGTTCCTGATCGACCTCCTGATCGTGACCGACGTCGTGGCCGACGCCGCCCGGATCGCGCTCGAGCCGGCTCGAGCCGGATGGTGGTCGCCCGTGACGGGGCCGCTCGCCGGCGTCCTCGCGGGGATCGCTCCGGCCGCGCTCGCGAGCCTCTTTGCCGTCTGCTGGTGGACGCACCTCGTCGACATCTTCTTCTTCGGCAACTATCTCCCGTACTCGAAGCACTTCCACATCATCGTCGCGGTCCCGAACATCTTCCTGCAGAAGCTCGAGCCGATGGGAAGGCTCGCGACCGTCGATCTCGAGAACGTCGAGACGTTCGGCGCGTCGAAGATCGAGGACTTCACGTGGAAGGCGCTCCTCGACGGGTACACGTGCACGGAGTGCGGCCGCTGCCGCGTCGTTTGTCCGACCGTCCTCACCGGGAAGCCGCTCGATCCGAAGAACCACATCACGACGTTTCGCGACGCGTTCTACGCCGAGACTCCCCGCCTCCTCGCGGAGGCGACGGGACGCGGGAACGGAGCGGCGGCGGAGACGAAGCCGCTCATCGGCGGCTGGATCTCGGAGGAGACGATCTGGGCGTGCACGACGTGCGGCTTCTGCACCACGGCCTGCCCGGTCTTCATCATTCCCGCCGTCGACAAGATCGTCGAGATGCGCCGGCACCTCGTTCTCGACCGCGCCGAGTTCCCGAAGGAAATGCAGACCGCGTTCCGGGGAATGGAGACGAACGGGAACCCCTGGGGGATTTCGGCGGCCTCGCGCGCCGACTGGGTCGGGGAGATCCCGGTCGTCACCATGGCGGAAGCGGAAAAGGGATCCGTCGAATATCTCTTCTGGGTCGGCTGCGCCGGGTCGTACGAGGATCGGGCGAAGCGGGTCTCGAAGGCGCTCGTCGAGATCCTCCGCGAAGCGGGGGTGTCGTTCGCGATCCTCGGGACCGAAGAGACGTGCAACGGCGACTCGGCGCGCCGGATGGGGAACGAGTATCTCTTCCAGACTCTCGCCCAGCAGAACGTCGAGACGATGAACGGCTACGGCGTGAAGAAGATCGTCACGAACTGCCCGCATTGCCTGAACTGCCTGAAGAACGAATATCCGCAGTTCGGCGGCGACTACGAGGTGATCCACGGGACCGAGCTCGTCGCGGAGCTCATCGCGCAGGGGCGAATCCGGATGCGGGGAGAGCTCCCGGAATCGATCACGTTCCACGACCCCTGTTATCTCGGCCGCTACAACAGGGTCTACGACGCGCCGCGGAGGATCCTCGAGTCGATCCCGGGCGTGACCCTCCGCGAGATGGAGCATTCGAAGGAAAAGGGGCTCTGCTGCGGGGCCGGCGGCGGCCGGATGTGGATGGAAGAGAAGCTCGGGGAGCGGATCAACCAGACCCGCATGAAGGAGATCGCCGCGATGGGGACCGACAAGGTCGGCGTCTCCTGCCCCTTCTGCATGGTGATGATCGGCAACGCGAAGGAGGAGATCCAGCAGGGGCCGCCCGCCTTCGACGTTCTGGAGCTCGCCCGCGCGTCGATGGAGACGGGCGCGGACCATACCCGCCGTTGATCTGGGCCGTCGGGCATGGCGGCGGCTCGACGTACGCATCCCGTACCCCTCACCGCCGCCGGGCCCGACGATCCCGCCTTTCCGCGCGTCCGGCCGCGCCTCGTCGTTTCCTTGCAGGGAAGGGCGAGGCCGACTCGGTCCGGGCGCATGCGTGGGAGATTGCGGCTCCGGGCGCTAGAATGGGACCGGAGGAAGGAATGCCCGGTTATCCTCAGTCGATTCTGTCCCTTTCCCGCGACGTCGTCGCGATGCAGATCCCTTCCGGCGAGCGGATCGCCCTGCCGTCGAAAACGCTCGTCCGGATCACCCAGACCCTCGGCGGGAACTTCACCGTGGAAGTCCCGTCGCTCGGCGGCCTGTTCCGCATCGAAGGAAAGGATGCGGACGCGCTCGGCGTCGAGATGCCGGAGGAGGCCAGGAAGTCCCTGGAGGCTTCGGCTTCGGCGGACACGTCGACCGCCGAGGGCGTCGAGAAGGCGGTCTGGGAGCAACTCAAGACCGTGTTCGACCCCGAGATCCCGATCAACATCGTGGAGCTGGGGCTCGTCTACAACATGGAGGTCAAGCCCGTCGAGAAGGGATACCGCATCGAGGTGAAAATGACCCTGACGGCGCCCGGCTGCGGTATGGGCGCCGCGATCGCCGACGACGCGAAGCGCAAGATCGAATCGGTTCCCGGCGTCGTGGACACGGACGTGCAACTGGTGTGGGAGCCGGTTTGGGGGCCCAACATGATGAGCGAAGCTGCCAAACTGACGCTCGGCTTCATGTAAGTGGGCCGGCGCGGACCATACGGGTCGTAATACGGGACGCGGAAGCCCGGCCGGCGGGCTTAACGTACGCCGCGGTACGCCGCGCCCGCCGGCCGGCTTCCGCGCGCGTCTTCCAACCCGTCTGCCCGCGCCGGAGCTCTTTTCCGCAGTACGCGCGCTCGCCGGGATGTCGTTGCGGGGGAGCGAAGCAACCGCAAACGCAGCATGAGGTCGGCGGGTTCCTTTTCGCACCTCGCCATCGATCTCGACCGACTCGTTTCGCCGGGTGAAGAAGCGCCTAGAGGTCGGCGACTAAGGCCCGCTCCTACAGCGTCATGCGACGCCGGCAAACGGATCAAACGGCGCAAATGATTCATCCTCATCAGGCCCGGCGACCTGTGGAAAAGCTACCGTCCAAGGCATGCCAAACGGACGCTGGATCATGCTGGACGCCAACGAGGCGGTGGCTTCGGTCGCTCACCGGCTGAGCGAAGTCATCGCGATCTACCCGATCACTCCTTCCTC
This sequence comes from Thermoanaerobaculia bacterium, assembly GCA_035717485.1. Taxonomy (NCBI): domain Bacteria; kingdom Pseudomonadati; phylum Acidobacteriota; class Thermoanaerobaculia; species Thermoanaerobaculia bacterium. Next base: position 8,499 of record DASTIQ010000143.1, read on the forward strand.
CCCGATGGGGGAGTTCGCCGACGAATGGTCCGCCGCCGGAAGAAAGAACCTCTGGGGAGCCGTCCCCCAGGTCACGGAGATGCAGTCGGAGGGAGGAGCCGCCGGCGCCGTGCACGGGGCCCTCCAGGCGGGCGCGCTCGCGACGACCTTCACGGCGTCGCAGGGCCTCCTCCTGATGATCCCCAACATGTACAAGATCGCGGGGGAGCTGACCCCGTTCACGATGCACGTCGCCGCGCGGACCCTCGCGACGCACGCGCTCTCGATCTTCGGCGACCACTCCGACGTGATGGCCTGCCGGCAGACCGGCTTCGCGATGCTCGCCGCCTCGTCCGTCCAGGAAGCCCAGGATCTCGCCGCGATCGCGCACACCGCCTCGCTTTCGAGCCGCGTGCCGTTCCTCCACTTCTTCGACGGCTTCCGGACGTCCCACGAGGTCGCGAAGATCGCGCCCCTCTCGGACGACGACCTGCGGGCCATCGTCGACGAGGAACCGATCGCGGCGCACCGCCGGCGCGCGCTCTCCCCGGATCACCCGTGCCTCCGCGGCACGGCCCAGAACCCCGACACGTTCTTCCAGGCGAGCGAAGCCGCGAACCGGTTCCACGACGCGGTGCCCGCGATCGTCAAGGAGCGGATGAACCGCTTCGCCGGGCGCACCGGCCGCCGCTACGCGCTGTTCGACTACGCCGGCCATCCGGCCGCCGAGCGCGTCGTCGTCGCGATGGGCTCCGGCGCCGAGACCGTCGCCGAGACGGCCCGGCACCTCGCCGGGCGCGGAGAAAAGGTCGGCGCGATCACGGTCCGGCTCTACCGTCCGTTTTCGATCGCCGCGTTCGCCGCGGCGCTCCCGCCGAGCGTCCGCTCGATCGCCGTTCTCGACCGCACGAAAGAGCCCGGCTCGGTCGGCGAGCCGCTCTTCCTCGACGTCGTCGGGGCTCTCGCGGAGGCGAAGGAGAACGGCCTCACCGCGGCTTCCCCCCGCGTGATCGGCGGCCGATACGGCCTGTCGTCGAAGGAGTTCACTCCGGCGATGGCGAAGGCGGTCTTCGACGAGCTCGCGAAGGAGGCGCCCAAGCGGCGGTTCACGGTCGGAATCGTGGACGACGTCACTCATCTCTCCCTCCCGTTCGATCCGGAGTTCGAGATCGAGCCGGCCGAAGTGATGCGGGCGGTCTTCCACGGGCTCGGCGCGGACGGAACCGTGGGCGCCAACAAGAACACGATCAAGATCATCGGAGAGGAAACCGACAACCACGCGCAGGGCTTCTTCGTCTACGACTCGAAGAAATCGGGCGCGGCGACCGTTTCGCATCTGCGGTTCGGGCCGCGGCCGATCCGTTCCCCGTACCTGATCCGGCGCGCGAGCTTCGTGGCGTGCCACCAGTTCGAGTTCCTCAAGCGCGCGGACGTGCTCGACGCGCTCGAACCGGGGGGCGAGTTCCTCCTGAACAGTCCGTGGGGGCCGGACGAGGTCTGGGAGCACCTGCCGCGCGAGGTCCAGGAGGCGCTGCGGGAGAAGCAGCCGCTCTTCTACGTGATCGACGCGAACCGGGTCGCGCGCGAGGCGGGTCTCGGCGGCAGGACGAACACGATCCTCCAGGCGTGTTTCTTCGCGATCACGAACGTCATTCCGCAGGAGAACGCGATCGAGAAGATCAAGCGCGCGATCGAGAAGACGTACGCCCGGAAGGGAAGCGAGGTCCTGAAACGGAACTTCGCCGCCGTGGACGCCGCGCTCGCGAATCTCCATCTCGTCCGGATCCCCGCGGAAGCGACCGGACTGCCCCGGCCGCCGACCGTGCCCCTGGAGGCTCCGGATTTCGTGAAACGGATCACCGCCGTGCTCATGGAGGGGAGAGGGGACGCGCTGCCGGTCTCCGCCTTCCCGCCGGACGGGACGTGGCCCCTCGGGACAGCGCGTTTCGAGAAGAGGAACATCGGTGCCGAGATTCCCGTGTGGGACCCGGCGCTCTGCATCCAGTGCAACAAGTGCGTCCTGATCTGCCCCCACGCCGTCATCCGGGCGAAGGTCTTCGACCCGTCGCTCCTGGAGAAGGCTCCCGCGACGTTCCGCTCGACCGACTTCCGGGCCGCCGATTACGCCGGGATGAAGTACACGCTGCAGGTCGCGCCGGAGGACTGCACGGGGTGCTCGCTCTGCGTCTCGTTCTGCCCCGCCAAGGACAAGGCGAATCCGCGGCGGAAAGCGATCGCGATGGCGCCCCAGCCGCCGCTCCGGGAAGCCGAGAAGGAGAACTTCTCCTTCTTCCTCGGGCTGCCCGAGCCCGACCGGACGAAGCTTCGCGTGCTGGACGTCAAGGGGAGCCAGTTCTTCGAGCCGCTCTTCGAGTTCTCCGGCGCCTGCTCCGGATGCGGCGAGACGCCCTACGTGAAGCTCCTGACGCAGCTCTTCGGCGACCGGACCCTCATCGCCAACGCGACGGGGTGCAGCAGCATCTACGGCGGGAACCTGCCCACGACGCCGTACGCGGCCAACGCCTGCGGCCGCGGCCCGGCTTGGTCGAACTCCCTGTTCGAAGACAACGCGGAATTCGGCCTCGGGATGCGCCTCGCGCTCGACAGCCTCGCCGAGCAGGCGCGCGCGCTCCTGGCGGCGATGGCGCCCGCCGTCGGCGAGGACCTCGCGGCCGCGATCCTCGGCGCGGGACCCGGCTCGGCCGGGATCGACGCGCAGCGCGGCCGAGTCGTGATTCTGAAGGAGAAGCTCGCGGCGATCTCGACGCCCGAGGCGAGGCGGCTCGCCGAAATCGCCGACGCGCTCGTGCGCAAGAGCGTGTGGATCGTCGGCGGAGACGGCTGGGCGTACGACATCGGATTCGGCGGGCTCGATCATGTGCTCGCCTCCGGCCGCGACGTGAACATCCTCGTTCTCGACACCGAGGTCTACTCGAACACGGGAGGCCAGCAGTCGAAGTCGACCCCGTTCGGGGCGGTCGCGAAGTTCGCCTCCGCCGGGAAGAAGGCGCCCAAGAAGGACCTGGGGATGATCGCGATGGGCACCGGGCGCGCCTACGTCGCTTCGATCGCGATGGGAGCCCGCGACCACCAGACGCTGAAGGCCTTCCTGGAAGCGGAGTCGTATCCCGGACCCTCGATCCTGATCGCGTACAGCCATTGCATCGCGCACGGCTACGACATGGCGTACGGCGCCGACCAGCAGAAACTCGCCGTCGAGAGCGGCGTCTGGCCCCTGTTCCGCTTCGATCCGCGCCGCGCCGACGAGGGGCTCCCGCCGCTCGTGATCGACTCTCCGCCGCCGAAGGCGAAGGTCGCCGACTATCTGAGGAACGAGAACCGCTTCCGGGCCGTCGAGCGCGCGGGCGCCGACGCGTGGAAGGCGATGGTTCGGGAGGCCGAGCGCGCTTCGCAGCGGCGCGAAGCTCTCTACCGGCACCTCGCGGCGTTCGCCGGGAACGGCGACGGGCACGGACCGGCATCGCCGTCCCCGGCCGGCGTTCCCGCGTCTCCCGTTTCCGCGGCCGGGCCGGTGGCGGCGAAGGAGTCGTGATGGACCTCACGACCGTCTACCTCGGAATGGCCCTTCCGCACCCGCTGATGCCGGGAGCGTCTCCGCTCGTCGACGATCTCGACACCGTTCGACGCCTCGAGGACGCCGGCGCGGCGGCGATCGTGATGCATTCCCTCTTCCAGGAGCAGATCGTCCAGGACGAGGTGCGGCGGCACGTGCACCTCGCCGCATTCGACCAATCGAGCGCGGAGGCGCTCTCCTATTTCCCCCCCGCCTCCGAGTTCGAGCTCGGCCCCGAGGAATATCTCGAGCACGTCGCCCGCCTGAAGGCCGCCGTCCGGGTGCCGGTCGTCGCGTCCCTGAACGGAACGTCCCGCGAGTCGTGGGTCGAGTATGCCCGCCTGATCGAACAGGCGGGCGCCGACGCCCTCGAGGTGAACTGCTACTTCCTCGCGACCGATCCGATGGAGAACGGCGACGACGTCGAACGCCGGACCATCGAGGTCGCGGAGGCGGTCCGCAACGCCGTCAAGATCCCGGTCGCGATCAAGCTCTCTCCCTTCTACTCGGCTTTCGCGAACCTCGCACGGTCGCTCGACGAGGCGGGAGTCGACGGGATCGTGGTCTTCAACCGGTTCTACCAGCCGGACATCGACATCGAGAACCTGGAGATCCAGCCGAGCCTGCATCTCTCCGATTCGTCGGAGCTCCTCCTGCGGCTGCGATGGCTCGCGATCCTGTCGGGCCGGGTGAACGCCTCGCTCGTGATTTCCGGCGGCGTCCACAGCGCGACCGACGCCGTGAAAGCGGTGATGGCCGGCGCCGATGCGATTCAGATGGTCTCGGCTCTCCTCCGGCACGGGCCGGAGCACATCGCGGTGGTGCGCGAGGGCCTCGAGCGGTGGCTCGTGGAGCACGAATACGAGAGCCTCGCCGAGGCTCGCGGGAGCATGAGCCACAAGCATTGTCCGGACCCGGCCGCGCTGGAGCGCGCGAATTACATGCGGATCCTGCAGAGCTGGCGCCGTGGGGGGGAGTGGTAGGCCCGGCGATGCATCGAGCCGGACGGGCGCGGACAGGCCCGTGTCGCCCTCCGACGTACGCTCCGGTACGCCTGCGGGCGTCCCGGGCTGTCCGCATCCCGTCGGGCTCGCGCCTCGCCGCGCCTCGACGGTGGGTCTCGCGTCTGGCCCACTTCACCGTGGTCGGTTGAAGATCCTTCCGGCACCGGCCCGTCTTGCAACTCCTCACCGTCGACCGTACCAGGCGTGCCGCCGAACTCGCGCTGCGCGGATATGACGCATTCGCATCTGGAGCGGTTCGGCGAGAGCGGCGATCCTGATCCGGGAGGACAGCCATGAGAACGTTCGAGGACTTCACCGCGGCCACGGTCGGCAGCCGGACTCCCATGGAGGGGCTCGTGTCGATCTGCCCGCGCTGCGGGCGCTCCGGCATTCTCGAACCTCTCGCCGACGGCGGCCGGGAGTTCGTCCACGTCGAGACGGAAGAAGTGATGGGCGACGGGATGCTGGTCGAGCCCATCGACTGGTGCCGGGTCACCGGCGTCTAGCTCTTCCCGGCCCGGCCGTTCCCCTCGCACCTCATTTCGCCAGCTTCACCAGCGCGTTCTTCGCGCGTTCGTTCTTCGGGTCGAGCGCCAGCGCCCGCTCGAACTCGGCGCGCGCTTTCGCCGTTTCCCCGGTCGTCGCGTAGGCGCGCCCGAGGCCGAAGGCGGCGTCCGTGGACTTCGGGTAGGCGGCGGCGTTCTCGGAGAGGATGACGATGGCGGACGCGCCGGCCCCCATCTTCAGCATCTGGTATCCCGCGGCTTCCATTCCGCCGTCCGTGTCCACGTCGGGATGCGCCTGGCGAAAATCGGCATAGGTCCAGCGAACCGCCTCGACGTCGTCGCGCTCCTGGTAGAGCTGGTCGATGAGCGTCTGCAGAGGCGTCCGGTGGAGCGCGGGAGGGGAAAAGGCGGCGGCGTCGATCGGACGGTTCACGACGATCTCGCGCCACTGCATCGAATTCAGCACGCGGCCGGTCGCGATCTCGACCTCCTCGTTCCGGAACGAGAAGAGCACGCCCTCGACCGGGCGGAAATCGGAGAAACGCGTCTCGCTCGATACCTTCTCGCCGAACGCGTGGATCGGCGCGGCTTTCCGGTTCGCGATCTCGAGAAACGTCCGTGCGTCGATGAATTCCTCCACGGCGTAGCCGTCCCGCATCGTGAGGCGGAGCCGCCAGGCATCACGGCCGGCGATGGGCTCCTTGCCGAGCACCGCGATCGTCGATCCCTTTTCCCGATAACCGGCGAGCGGGCCGTCGATCCACACGCCGTGGCGCGCGGCCGCCGAGGCCGCGCCGACGGTTCGGAGGACGATTCCCGGATCGCCGTAGAACTCCCACGCGCTGCCGTCGTAGCCCTCGGCGAAATCGCCGATCGGCTTCTCGGGATCGCCCACGAGTTTGTAATACGGCCGCATGAGCGCCATCGCGGCGTGGTCGTTCTCGTGGGTTCCCTCCCGATAGGTCCCGCGATAGATGACCGAGCGGATCGCGGCGAGCCGTTGCGCGCCGCCCCGCGCTTCGACGTAGCGCGCGACGATCTCGTCGGCCGTTGGGGCGGTCGAGGCCGCGAGAGACGCCGAGATCGCGAG
>DASTIQ010000144.1 GCA_035717485.1 Thermoanaerobaculia bacterium
GGCCACATCGCGGGATGCGCCGGATGTCGAAGCCGGCTCGCGGCCCGGCTGCGCGCGGAAGAGACGGCGGACGACCTGCGGTCGTCGTTCGAAGCGAACGTTCCGCGCGCGGCGCCGGCGCGCTGGTGGGCGGCCGCGGCCGCCCTGATCGGGGCCGCGGCGGGCGCGGCCTGGTGGGCGGCGCGCGGCCCCGCTTCCGTCTCGCATGCGTCGGCGGCGGGCGAGGAGGTGCGCGTCCGCGCCGCCCTTCGCTCCGGCCGGCTCCCGTTTCCCGGCTTCGTGAAGGAGCTTTCGCCGGCACCCGAAGTGCTCATGGGAGAGGGCAGCGCTTCTGCGCCGCCGCGCCTGTCACCGGCGGGGACCGGCGTCCTGACCGGCACGCCGCGATTCGCGTGGGAAGCGGTTCCGGGCGTCCACGCGTTCCGGGTCCGGATCTTTTCGATCGCGGGAGAGCCCGTCGCGGAGAGCCCCGAGCTCGCCGGACCGGAGTGGACCCCCGATCGCCCGCTCCCGCCCGGGAAGACGTACCAGTGGCAGATCGAAGGGGAGCGCGGGACCGACCGGATCACGATTCCGGAGCCGCCGGCGGAGCCCCCGAGATTCCGGGTGATCGAACCGAACGCGGCGGCCCGGCTCCGGTCCCTCGCCCGGGCCCGCCCGGCGGCGCACCTCCTGCTCGCGGTCGAATACGCGCGCGCCGGGGCCGTCGACGAGGCGCGGACGGAACTTCAGGCCGCGTCCCGGGAGAACCCTTCGCGGGCGGACGTCCGCGCGCTCCTGAGGTCGATCGACGCCGCCTCCCGATGACGACTTTCGACGGCGCCCTCAGAGATAGCTGAGCCAGGCGTCGCGCCTCCGCGCTTTCAGCGCCGCGAACCACCGGCAGGGGAGATACAAGATCGCGACCGCGAGCGCCCACGCGAGGTAAACCGCCGGAAGTCCGAAGCCGATGCCGCCCGGCGGAGGTTTGCCGGGGCCCGACGAGAAGACGCCCGGTCCGTAGCGGAAGATCAACGCGGCGATCGCCATCGCGTGAACGAGCGGAATGTGGAGGACGTAGTAGAAGAAGGGGACGCGGCCGTACACGACGACTTTCGACGCGACGGCGCCCGCGGGCCGCTCGAGACGGGCGAGGAGGAAGATCGCCGGGCCGAGCGTCATCAGGAGGTACAGGAGCGAGGGAGGATACTTCTCGCAGTTCAGGAAATCCATCGCGGTGAGCACGGCGGTCTTCTGCGGGGCCCAGGGCCGCGGGTCGCCGTACACGTTGGCCCATCGCAGCGCGACGAAAAGGAGCGAAAGCCCGGCGCCGAGCCGGAGGAGGAATCGCTTCCGGCGGCCCGGCTCCCAGCCGTACACGCCGCCGAACGCGTAACCGGCGGCCATCACCCCCACCCAGGGGATCAGCGGATAGACCAGCATGAAAGCGTGGCCGCCCGGCTGCGCGATGGGATGCCACGAAGGAACATGGAGCACGTTCCAGATCCAGGCCGCCGGCCCGAACTCGGCCGGCCGGATGCGGTCCAGCAGGTTGTGCCCCGCGACGATCCCGATGCCGATCGCGCCCACGACGCCGGAGGGGAGCCGGACGAGGAGCGCGAGGAAGGCCATCGACCACCCGATCGCCCAGATCACCTGGAGGACGATCGTGTGAAAGCCGGGATCGAACGACCAGCTGAACGAGACGATCGTCGCCTCGACGACGACGAGCCAGAGCCCGCGGGTCCAGAGGAATCGCGCGAGATCGGCCGGCGAGCGTCCGCGCGAGAGCGACAGCCTCGCGCCGGTTCCGGCGAGAAAGACGAACACGGGGGCGCAGAAGTGGGTGATCCAGCGGGTCAGGTAGAGAGCCGGGGTCGTTCGCGCGAGATCGAGCGGGTCGAACCGCGCGTTGGAGAAGAAATCGCGCGTGTGGTCGAGGGCCATGACGATCATCACGAGGCCGCGCAGGACGTCGACGGAATCGACCCGGCGGCGGGCCGGCGCGAGCCGCGGAACCTCACGGGCCGGAGTCGCCATCAGGGCTTCATTCGTGCCGTTTCGCTTCCGGGATTCACCGCGAGGGCGATGGGGAGGGCTTCGCGGGGCCGCCGGGCCGCTTTCGGGCGGCGCCCGGTCTGGAGGTCAGCGCCTCGGCGGTCGTGTAGATCGGCTCGATGTCGGTCGGAATGCCCGCGAGACGGTCGATGGTCTTGACGATCCCGGGCCGGAGCACGGCGAGCTCCGTCATCATCTTCTTCGCGCCCGCGTAGTCCCCGGTCGCCTCGAGCGTCAGGAGGTCGTGGTCGAGGTCCGAGACGGATTGCTTGATCTTCTCGAAGTCGACCGCGAACGTCCCGTCCGGTCTCGCGACGTAGCCCCCCTTGTCGAGCAGGTAGTTGACCTGCATCGCCTGGCCTCGCGCGTGCGCGTCCTGGAGCCCGAAATGGAGCGTCCGGAACGCGGAGGCGAGCACGGTCGTGTACAGCTTGTGTTCCTCACCGGGGCCGCCGGGAATCGCCTTCGTGTCCATCATTCGCTGGAGCGCGACCATGCCGGTGACGTCCGCCTTCGCTTCCTCGATCGCGCTGTAGAGCTCCTTCAGCTCGAACCGCGGGTTCGTTTCCCGGCCGCCGACCTCGATCTGGTGCGGGCCGAGTCCGTGCGTGAGCTCGTGCGCCAGGATCCACGTGAAGAACATGTCGAAGTCGACGTCCTTCCGGTCCGCGGGAGACAGGACGAGCTTCGAGATCGGGACGAGCGTCTTCTCGAACTTCGCCTGCTGGATGTTGCGGAGGAGGATCCGCTTGCTTCCCTTCTGCTGGACGACGCGGTCGTCGTTGGGCAGGTTGTAGGCGGCCGTCGCGATCCCGTGGTTGCCGTCTCCGGCGGCGAAGATCTCGTTGACGACCCGGAGCGGCGAGGCGGCGCCGAGCTTCGCGACCCGGTACTTCGGATCCTCCGGAAGGTGATCTTCGACGTCCTGGAGGTGCTTCGAGAAGAAGGCGAGCCTCGCGGTCTCTTTTTCGTCGCGGATCGTCACGAACGATTCGAACGCCGCCTTGTATCCGAACAGACCGTCGTCGTAGGTCTCGTAGGGTCCGATGGTCACGTCGATCGGGGCGTCGAGGTCCATCCAGGCGATGTCGCTTTCGTAGTAGTCGTTCGAAAGGAACGCGGCGGCGCGGGCGGTCAGGAAGCGCCGGAGCGTCGCGTTGTCCGTCGCGGCCGCGGCGTCGCGGAGCAGGGCGGCCGCGCGCGAGACATCGTCGCGGTATTCGCGGCTGTACGGAACGATCGTGAGCTTCCTCGCGGCGTCGCGGCGGATGACCGTGTAGAACCCCTTCGCCTCCTCCTGTTCCGCCGGGGAGAGTTTCTCGACCCAGCTCTCGAACTCCTCTTTCCCCATGTCCTCGGGGTAGAAGTTCGCGCCGGGCGGCTTCGTCGCGGGGACGTTCGGGAGGAACGCCGTGTAGCCGTCGATCTCCGACCACGGACCCTTGTTCAGCCAGAAATAGTGGTATCGCGCCCGGCCGAGCGGCGACCCGTCGGCTCGGAGCTTCGAGGCGAGGGCGCGGTTCCCGCTCCACAGCTGATCGAGGAAGACGTCGTTCAAGATCCGCGACGCCGCGACGATCTTCACGAGGGCGCGCCGGTCTCCCGGAGAGAGATGCGAGATGTCGACGCGCATCGGGGTCGGCGTGAGGCGCGCGGCCATCCGTTCGAGCGCGGCGGCGTCGGGTAGCGCGCTCTCCGGCGAAGCGAAAACGCCTCCGGCGAGCGCGAAGAAGAGAACGGCGAGCGTCCTTTTCATCAATCCTCCTTCGGTCCGTCCGCGATTCTAGTGCAGCGGGCTCGGGCCCGTCGTCCCGGTCGTCAGGCGGGGATCCGCGCCACGTCGACCCGGGCGTCGTTGAAGCACGCTCCGCCGCCGAGGTCGGTGAGCGTGTCGGGGCAGAGCGCGTTCGACGTCCGCCCGTTCGACGTGTGCTTCGCCCAGAGGCCCTTCGGGAGCCGGACGACTCCCGGGCGCACCTCGGGAGTCACCCGCGCGAGCGTGACGACCTCGCCGAGGAGGTTGAAAACGCGGATCGGGTCTCCGCTGCCGATTCGCCGCGCGCGCGCGTCGTCCGGGTGGATCTCGAGCTCGGCGGCGGTCTCCACCAGCTCGCCGAGGGACGAGCTGATCGTGCGGTCGGATGCGGGAGAGATGAGGGCGAGCGGATGGCGCGCGTCCTCGGGCAGCTCGCGGAACGCGTAGAGGCCTTCGGGCGCCTCGCGGTCGAGCTCCTCGGGGAAGAGATGCACGCGGCCGTCGGCCGTGCGCGGGAACACGTCGCCGAACTGGACCGGGCGGGTGCCGGAGTCGGGGTAGGCGATGCCCCCGGCATCGAGCTGCCGACGGATCTCCGCGGCCCTCGGGCTCTGGCCGAGGATCGCGGCGGAGAGCTCCTCTTCCGAATCGGGGTCGCCCGGGCGCGCGAGTCCGGTCCGGCGGCAGAGCTCGGCGAAGACCGCGACGTTGGGCCGGGCTTCTCCCGCCGGGCGCGCGACGGCCGCGGCGTCGTGGAGCGCGTACGCGCCGTAGCCCCGCGACATCTCCCGATGTTCGAAGAACGACGTCGCGGGGAGGACGAGGTCGGCGAGGCGCGCCGTGTCGGTCATCACCTGGTCGAAGACGACCGTGAAGAGATCCTCCCGTTCGAGTCCCGCGCGCACCCTTTCCTGGTTCGGCGCGGTCGCGAGGGCGTTCGAGTTGTAGACGAAGAGGACCTTCACCGGCGGCGAGGTCCCGGGTCCCAGGGCCTCGCCGAGGCGGTTCATGTTGACGATCCGGGCGGCGCCGGGCGGGGCGTCCGCCGCCTCCGCGGAGTCGAGCTTCCAGGCGGGAGAGTTGCTCATGGTGTAGCCCCCTCCCCGCACGCCGAATTTCCCCGCGACGGCGGGAAGCGCGAGGACCGCGGCCGCCGCGGAGCCGCCGTTGCGGTTGCGCTCGAGGCCCCAGCCGCGGCGAATGAGCGCGGGAGTCGCGTCGGCGTACTCGTGCGCCAGGC
>DASTIQ010000145.1 GCA_035717485.1 Thermoanaerobaculia bacterium
GAAGACGTTGGGATGGCGCCGCGCCAGGAAGAACGCGGGCTCGCCGTAGAGCGGCCGTCCCGAGTGCGCCAGGACGATCGGCAGCCTCGGAAAGTCGACGGCCACGTCGTCGACCGGCATGGGATCGGCGAACCGGTTTCGGGCGGACGGGAAGATCGACGTCCCGGTGTGAATCATGACGGGGACGCCCGCCTCCTCGGCCGCGCGGTAGATCCCGGCGAGAGTCTCGTTCCCGTCGAGGTGGGCGTTGGCCCGGAAGAGCTGGTGCGGGGGATGGAGCTTGATCATCCGGATGCCGGAGTCGAAGAGCCGGCGTGCGTCTCCGTACCCGTCCTTCGAGAACCGCGGATGCACGGAACCGACCGCGATCAGGCGGTCGCGGTGATTCCGGCAATATCCGGCGATCCACGCGTTGACGTTCTCCGAGAGGCCCAGGGTATCGGGCGCGACGTAGTTGATGAGGCACCCCGCTTCGATCTCCTGTTCGTCGAAATAGCGGAGCAGCGCTTCGGGCGAATTCTCGATCTCGGAATAGCGTTCCAGATCGCGTCGCCCGCGCGTGATGAACTCCAGCGATTCGGCATTGAACTCCGAATGGGGCTGGACGTGCAGGTGGACGTCGATGACCGGCACGAGCGACAGTTTAGCAACGTTGGTTCGCCGCATCGTCGAAGCGGACCCCACGCGCCGCTGAACTCGCGGGGAGCGAATGCACCCGGATCGTCTGATTCATCGTTCGGAGAAGCGACGTGCCGAGGGATCAACTCTCCTCATGACCGTGAGGCGCGGCCAGACGCGAGCCAGACGGGATGCGGGGAACCCGGCCCGCGGCCAAGGCGTACCGTGGCGTACGTTGCGGCCGCGGGCGGGATTCACGCGCCCGTATGGCTCGATGGATGGTCCGCGCCTGTTGAGGCGCTAGCCGGCGGCTTCTTTGGTGATGGCGCGACCGATCACGAGCCGCTGGATCTGGTTGGTTCCCTCGTAGATCTGCGTGATCTTGGCGTCGCGCATGTACTTCTCGATCGGATAGTCCTTGCAGTACCCGTACCCGCCGAAGAGCTGCACGGCATTGGTCGTCACTTCCATGGCGACGTCGGTCGCGAAGACCTTGCACATCGCGGAGTACTTGCTGAAACCCTTCACGCCGGCGTCGATCGCAGAAGCGGCGGCATAGATGAGCTGACGGGCGGCCTCGATCCGCGTCGCCATGTCGGCGAGCATCCACTGCACGCCCTGGAACGAGGCGACGGACTGGCCGAACTGCTGCCGGTCGCGCGTGTAGCGGATCGCGAGATCGAGGGCGCCCTGCGCGAGGCCGAGCGCCTGCGCGGCGACGGCGGGGCGCGCCCGATCGAGCGTCATCATGGCGTTGGCGAATCCGCCGCCCTCCTTGCCGCCGAGGATCTGCGCTTCGGGAATCGAGCAGTTCTCGAAGTGCAGCTCGTGGACGGGGACGCACCGGATCCCCATCAGGTCTTCCTTCTTCCCGATCCGGAACCCGGGATGGCCTTTCTCGACGAGGAACGCGGTGATGCCGCGCGAGCCGCGCTCCGGATTCGTGGACGCGTAGACGGTGTAGAGCGACGCCGCGTTGCCGTTCGTGTTCCACTTCTTCTCGCCGTTGACCACGAAGCTCCCGTCCGGCTGGCGCTCGGCGCGGCAGGAGAGCGAGCCCGCGTCCGAGCCGGATTTCTTCTCCGAGAGCCCGAACGCGATCAGCTTCTCGCCCCCCGCGATCTTCGGCAGCCATTCGTGCTTCTGTTCTTCCGTGCCCCCGAGGATGATCGGGAACGAGCCGAGCGAATTGACGGCGTACAGGACGCCGAACCCCCCGCACACCTTCGAGAGCTCCTCCACGACCAGGCAGAGGTTGAGCACGCCCCCGCCGGCGCCCCCGTATTCCTTCGGGATCCAGACCTTGAACAGGTCGTATTTCTTCAATCCCTCGACGGCGGACCACGGGTACTCGGCGGTCCGGTCCCATTCGGCGGCGTGCGGCGCGACGTATTTCTCGGCGCACTCCCTGGCGCGCTCGACCCAGTCTCGGTTCTCGGGGGTGAGCAATTCGCGGATCATCGAGCCATCCTTTCGACGGAAGAGCCGCGGTAGGATACCGAAAAACCGGGTTCCCGCGCAGGAGGTGAACGATGCCGCTTTCGCTCGCTTTCGTCTTCGGCCGCGTGTACGGATGCGCGTCGCTCCTCGTGCTCGCACTCGACGTCTATTCGATCGTCCAGATCGCGGAAAGCGGCCGCTCGACCGCCCGCAAGGTGATCTGGATCCTGCTGGTGATCTTTTTCCCGCTGGGCGGGGCCATCCTCTGGCTCCTCTTCGGGAAGAAATGAGAGGCGCGGTGATACGCGCCGTTATACGGGTCGGTCGGGTCCGCCGGCGGGCGCGACGTACGCCCCGGTACGCCTTGCCCGCCGGCCGGCCCCGCCCGAACCCGTCTTCCGGCACGTCTGACCGCGCCTCGGGATTTCACTGGGCAATCGTTGTATCCGGCGACGGTAGGCCGTTCGCACCGGCAACACTGAGGCGCGGCGAGACGCGAGCGAGGTGGGATGCGGGCAGTCCGCCGCATCCCGAAGCGTACCGGTGAGCGTACGTTGAGGACGCGGCGGGCGGCACGCGCCCGCATCGCTCGATGGATCGCCCGTTGGCCGATCAGAAGGTATGCGTGAGGCCGAGAAGCCCGCGATACCTCACCCGGTCCGGGTCGCCCGCGACCTCTCCGCCCATCCCCGCATAGAAGAGCGTCTGCAGGCCGATGCGGTGGCGCAGCCCGAGCTCGATGCCGACCGACACCTTGCCTCCCGTCAACACGCTCTGCCGGACGACGACGTCGGCCATCGCGAGCGTGTCGGTGCGCCAGGGACCGAAGGGCCGGGCGTCGAACCCGATGAGCCCGTAGACCCGGTTACGGCGTTCGTCGGGGCGCGTGCTGCCGACGTACAGGGCGCCCGCCGTCGCGTGAAGACGGAAGGATTCGAAGGAGCGCGTGGCGATGAGCTCCGCGGAGACGTTCGTCCCGTGCGACGCGAATCCCGTCGCGAGGATGCCGTCGGCCCGGACCGCGAGAGCGGGCGCGTGGTCCGTCTCGGTGTGGAGCGCGGCGAGCGCGTGGATGTCGAGATCGCCGGATCCGATGCCGCGGCTGGCGTTCATGGTGGGATTCGTGAGGAGCCGCGAGTCGGCGCCGATCTCGAGCCCGCGGAGGACCCCGGCCACGAGCGAGAAGGCGGGGCCGGCATAGTCGACGTTGTCGAGGCGCCGCGCGTAGGCGTAGTCGGCGGACGCCGAATAGGTCCCGCGCTCGAGCGGCGCGGCGTCTTCCATCGCGACCGGCCGCGCGGCCTCGAGGTTCGAGACTTCCTGCGCTGCCGCCGGGTGGGCGAGCCCCGCGGCGGCCGCCGCGAGCACGGCGGCGATGAATGCGCGGCGCATCATTTTTCGACTCCGTACCGGCGTCCGACGGCCCGGACGGCTTCCCGGCGCGCGGCGGGGGTGGGCGACGCGAGCGCCTCGAAGACCTCGATCCGGAAGAGGGTCGCGCGATCGAAGAGCTCCGCGGCGATCGGATAGCTCGCGGAGAAGGTCGGCGCGTACGTCCGGTACCAGGAAGCCTGGAGCGGCGCGGCCGGGGCTTCGAGCTCCCGGTCGTACTGCTCGATCGTGTTCTTGATTTTCCAGCGCTGGGCCCGGAAGGCCGAGGCCGCGAGGTCCTCGGCGGCATGCGCGAAGAGCGAGTCGCCTTCGAGGAGCAGGCGGGCGGTCGAGAGCTCGCCCAGCCGCGGATCGACCGGGGCGGGGGGAGGCGACGCGAGGACGAACCGCGACCGGCGGTAGCGGTCGAGGCTCTTCTCGACGCGCGACGAGGTCGTCTCGGGAGAAGCATCGGTCGCGGCGAGCGCGTCGGTGACTTCCCGCTCCAACCGGTCCGCCTCGACGAGCGCCCCGAAGAGGCCGGGGGCCGCGCGCGCGAGGAGCGGAGCGCAGAGCCGGGCGTCGGGCGGAAAATCGGGAAGGCGGCGGATCGTCTCCCGGAACGAGACGGCCAGCCGCCGGTCCACCTCCGGCGTGATTCCGCCGATCCACGCCGACTCGAGGGCGTTCCACCGCCCGTAGCGGACCGCGTTCTCCCGCCGGTCGAGGTCGGGAAAGAACCGGTGCACGGCATGCGCATGGACGCTCGCGAACGGCAGGTGAATCCCGGTTCCGGAGCATGCCGCACAAAGGAGAGCCGACAACAGCGCGGCACGTTTCATCGGAAGGCGAATTCTAGCCCGGCGGCGTATCCGCCTGCCGAAAATCGCCGATGCCGGCGGGATCATGATCTCCCCCCGGAAGTCTCCTCTCGGGACGCCGGGTAAGGAGCCGCGCCGACGTCGCCGGGGCACTTCCCGGCGATGCGCGTCCGCGCGATCGCGAAGAGGAGCACCGCGAGGTTCGCAGCGGTTCCGGCGACGACGGGATCGCGTCCGAGCCCGAGCGGGGGGAAGAACCGTCCTCCGAGAGCGACGGCTCCTCCGGTGACCATCGCCGCGATCGCGTCGCGGCCCGGCACCCAGAGAGGCCGGAAGAAGCCGAACAGGATCGGCAGGATCATGCCGGCGGCGAAGATCGAATATCCGAGACGCAGCGTCTCGACGATTTCGCGCATCTGGAGGGCGATGACGAGGCCGACCGCGCCGAACACGGGAACGATCGCGCGGGCGGCGGCGATGCCCGGCCGGCGGCCGAATGCCGGGGCGACGTCGCGGATGGCCACCGAGGCTCCGGTCAGGAGAACGGAATCCGCCGAGGACTGCATCGTCGCGATGAGCGCGACCGCGACGAACGCTCCGAGGAGCCCGGGGGCGAAGGCGCCGAGCGCGGCCGGAAGCGCCTGCGCGTCCGAGCCGAGCGCCAGGCCCTGTTGCCGCGCCGAGAGCGCGATGAAGGCGACGGCCGCGCCGAACGCCACCTTCGACGCCGCCGCGCCCGATGCGGCCAGACGGGCGGAACGCGAGTCGCGGCACGACAGGAGCTTCGCGTAAACGTCGCCGCCGACGAGATGCGGCAACCCGACGAGGAGGAGCCATCCCCCCACGTCTCCCCAGCCGAGCGTCGGCGACACGGGGAAGGCGAGGCTCCCGGCGGGAGGGGAGAACCGGCCGCCGATCGCGCGGGCGGCGGCGAGAGTGCCGATCCCGAGGATTCCCGCCACCATGAGGGCATACTGCACGAAATCGGTCCGGACGACCGCGTACTGACCTCCGAGCGAGGTGTAGGCGATGAAGACCGCGGCCGAGAGAACGAGCGCCCGCGTCGCCGGCAGCCCGGTCATCGAGGTCAGCACGGCCTGGGACGCTTCGACGAGCAGGGCGAACCAGACCACCTCCGCGATCGCGACCAGCGCGCCCGCGGCCGTTCGCGCGCCGGCGCCATAGAAGCGCCCCGCGATCTCGGGAAGGGTCATGGCGCCCGTCCGGCGAACGCGTCCGGCGAGCCCGAACGCGAGGAGCGCGAGGCCGACCGCCCCGGCGAGATCGATCCAGATCCCGGAAAGACCGTGCCGCCAGACCAGGGCCGCGCAGACGAGCGTCGACGAGCCGCCGGTGGTCGTGGACGCGAGCGCGACGAAACCGCGGAACGGTCCGTAGGAGCGGTCCGCGACGTAGAACGCGGACTCCCCGGCAGACGCCTTGCGGCGCGACGCCAGGCCGATCGCGAGCATCGCGAGGAGGTAGGCCGCCAGGAGGACGGCGATCATCGAAGGCGCATCATTCCACACGGGCTCGCCGTCGTCCTCCGGGGGCTCTCGCCGAGGCGCGGCCAGACGTGCGGGAAGACGCGCGCGGACGGTCGTCCGCGTCCCGTATAACGGCGCGTATGGTCCGCGCCCGTTACCCGCGAAGGCGTTCCGACAGTCGGCGCGCGCACGCTTCCAGCAGCAACGTTCCGACCGCGAGCGCCCGCTCGTCGAAGTCGAAGACGGGAGAGTGGTGGGGACGGTACGCTCCCGGCAGTCCCGATCCGACGAAGAAGAAGCAGCCCGGCACGCGCGCGAGATAGACCGACATGTCCTCGCCCCCCATGGTGCGCGTTTCGACCACGGATCCGGCGCCGAGGATCTCCTCGGCGGCCTCCGCGACGAGCTCCGCGATCGAGCGGTCGTTGACCGTCGCCTCGTTGATGCGCCGGTAATCGATCTCCGCCGTCACGCCGCACGCCCGCGCGACGCCCTCGGCGATCCGCGCGATCTTCCCCGGGAGCGCGGCATGCGCCTCCGGCGAGAACGACCGCGCGGTCCCCTTCATCCGCACCTCTCTCGGGATGATGTTGAAGGCGGTTCCGCCGTGGATCGCGCCGACCGTCACGACGGCGGGGTCGAGAGGGGAGATCTCCCGCGCGACGATCGTCTGGAGGGACTCGACGATTCTTGCCGAGGCGAGGACCGCGTCGAACGTCTCGTGGGGCGCGGCGCCATGTCCGCCCGGCCCGCGCACCACGATCTCGAACTCGTCGACCGCCGCCATCTGCGGGCCCGAGACGAGGCCGATCTTTCCGACGGGAAGCGGGTTCCAGAGGTGAAGGCCGAGCGCGGCCGAGACGCCGTCGAGGGCGCCGTCGTCGACCATCGCGCGCGCGCCGCCGGCTCCTTCTTCGGCGGGCTGGAAGAGGGAGCGGAAAGCGCCTCCCGCGGGATCGCGCGCGAGCCGCTCCGCGACGGCGAGCCCGATCGCGACGTGGCCGTCGTGTCCGCACGCGTGCATCTTCCCGGGAACGGAGGAGACGTAGGGGACCCCGGTCTCTTCTTCGAGCGGCAGAGCGTCCATGTCCGCGCGGATCATCACGCGCGCGGCGCCTTCCTCGCCCAAATCGGCGACGACGCCGGTGCGCCCGATGCCGACGCTCGGAACGAGACGGGTCTCGGCGAGGCGGTCGCGGACCATCCCGGCCGTGCGGGTTTCCTCGAACCCGAGCTCGGGGTGGCGGTGGAGATCGCGGCGGACCGCGATCAGACGCTCGAGTTCCCTCTCGGGGAAGGCTTTGAGCGCGTCGTCGACGTTCCCGTTCATCGAACCTCCCCGCGCGATGCCGTCCCGTCCTCGAACTCCTCGATCCGGCGGCGCAGCGCATCGGTGAAGACCCTTTTGCCGCCGCCGTGCCAGTCCCAGAGCACCTGGGTGCTGCGCCCCTCCGCGACGAGCTCGCTTCCGCGCGTGATCCGGTATGCGAAGTCGAACGACGACGTGCCGATGCGGGGGCACCGGATCTCGACCTCGAGGACGTCGCGCATGTGGGCGGGAAGGCGGTAATCGATCGAGGCGGAGGCCATCACGAATCCGATGTCGAGGTGGCTTTCGAGGCCGACCGCCGCCTCCCAGTACTTCTGACGGGCGAATTCGAAGTAGGAGAAGTAGACCGCGTTGTTGACGTGCCCCATCGCATCGATGTCGCGGTAGGGCACCTCGATCGAAACCTTCACCGGCTCCTCTTGAGCGTCAGCGACAGGGCCGCCGCGGCGGCGGCGATCGCCGCGCCCGTCCAGTGCGGCCCGAAGCGGCCGAACCGGAAGTACGCGATCTCGCCCCAGAGGGGACCGAGGATCCTCCCCAGCGCGGAAACCGACTGGTAGGCGCCGAGCACCGTGCCGCGATCCTCGGCGCGCGCGTCCTTCGAGACGAGCGAGGAGAGAGAAGGGTTCGTCGTTCCGATCCCCACCGTCAGGGGGACGAGCGCCGCCATCACGAGCGGCATTGCGAGGGACAGCGGCATGAGCGCGAGCGCGACGGCGACGGCGAAGCCTCCCGCCACGACCAGGCGGCGCTCGCCGAGGGCGCGCGTCAGCGGCCCGATCATTCCTCCCTGGACGAGGGAGATCAGGACGCCCACGTAGACGAAGAGGAACGCGACGCGCGAGGGGGTCGCCCCGAGCGCGTCGTGGAGAAACTGCGCGAACGTCGCCTCGAAGTTCGAGAACGCGAAGGTGAGGAGGAAGAAGATCGCGAGAAGCGAGGCGATCGAGCGGTCCCGGAGGGCGCGGCCGAGGGCCGAGAGCCCCCGTTCGACCGCCGAGCCGTGGCTCCGCTCCGGCTCCCGGAGGAAGATCGCGGTCGCAACGAAGGCGAGAGCCGACATCACGGCCGCCGCCACCCCCGGCGCCCATTCTCCCCACCGGACGGTGACGCCGGCGATCGCCGGGCCGAAGATGAAACCGAGGCCGAACGCCGCGCCGATCATCCCCATGCCCTTCGCGCGCGTTTCGGGCGTCGTCACGTCCGCGACATAGGCCTGGGCCGTCGAGATGTTGCCGCCGGAAATTCCGTCGATGACGCGGGCCGCGAACAGCATCGCGAGCGAGTGCGCGAACGCGAAGAGGAGATATCCCGCGACCGAGCCGGCGAGCGAGAAGAGGAGCACGGGCTTGCGTCCGAAACGGTCCGACAGTCGCCCGAGAACCGGCGCGGCCGCGAACTGGGTCGCCGAGAACGCCGAGAGCAGCAGCCCCATCGCGAGGGCCGACGGGCGGTAGCGCTCTCCATAGAGCGGGAGGAGCGGGATCACGATCCCGAATCCCATCAGGTCGATGAAAACGATCGCGAAAAGTGTGGCGAGGGGGCCGCGCTTCACGCGGGGACTGTACTGGAGGATGCGACCGGGCTCAAACCGCGCGCGCCGCGAAGTCCCGCGGGCGAAGGCGGACGGATGCGCTCCACCGGAGCGTATAGTCGGCCATGGAGGCTGACATGGACGACGTCAAAAAACCCGCTCCCGTGGAAGACGCTCCGGCGAGCTCCGGCGACGGCTCGGAGAGCTTCTGGAACGAGGCGCGAACGCGCGGCCGCGCCGCGGGGGAACGGGTCGGCCGGGAATGGGAGCGGATGTCCGAGAACGCGAAGGAGTACGCCGACGAGCACTCCGTCGGGGTGGCTCTCGGTTCTCTGGGGGTCGGAATCGCACTCGGGGTGCTGATCGGACTGCTGATCTCCAGAGATTGAACGCGCGGGCTCGCGCACGACGTCGGTCACGGGTCCTGAGTCGCGAGTCGAGAGCCGAATTCGCTCCGAGGTTTTCCGCGCGACGTTCCGCGACGGGTTACCGCGCCGGCTCGATCCGGACGACGCGGATGGTGCCGGACTCCGCGTCGAGCGTGCCGAGAACGCGAACCACGCGGTTCGCCCAGCGGCGGGCCGCCTTCTGGTCGTCGAGCTGGTAGACGTCGCCCCCCGCGTGGTCGGCGAGGACGTATTCCTGACGGTACTTCTCGCAGCACTCGCGCGTGCAGACCGCGTCGTTCGGAAGATGGTGCTGCCCCTTCATCCGCGTGTGATCGAGCCCGCATTCGCTGTCGGAGATCGTTCCGGTGAAGAGGGACGGAAAGCTTTCCGCGGAGAAGAGCGGCGCGGAAAGGAGAATGGCGAAGAGAACGAAACGCGCCGCGCGCCGCGTCACGCGCCCGCCTCCGGCTGGGCCTTCCGAGCCTTCCGGATCTCGCGTTCCGCGAAGAAGAGGAAGAGATTGCTCCAGAAGCGGAGAAGCCCGGAGCGCGCGAACACCCCGCCGGCGAGAATGCTCGTGACCGAGGAATAGAGCGCCCGGACCGGCGGCTTGCTGTAGAAGATTTCGCGGAACGCCGGCTCGTAGAACCCGACGACGTATTTGCGGAAGCGCTGGAAGCCGCTCCGCGCGAAGCGCTCGTATCTCCGGAGGTCCGAGCTTCGAACGATCTCGCGCCGGTCGAGGACGCGGTCGATCGTTTCCGCCGCCTTTTCTCCGGTCGCCATCGCGAGGAAGACGCCCGACGAGAAGATCGGGTCGAGAAATCCCGCGGCGTCGCCGATCGCGACGTAGCCGTCGCCGACGAGGTTCCGGACCCGGTAGGAATAGTCGGACTCCGAGACGACCGGAATCAGTCTCGTGGCGTCGCGCAGCCGGTTCCGGACCGTCTCGTTCGATTCGACGAGCCGATCGAACCGCTCTTCGAGCGTCGCGCCGGACGGAATCGTGTCGCTGACGACCCCGACGCTCCACGTCCCGTCCCGGAAGGGAATGAACCACCACCAGCCGCGGTCGAAGACGACCATGCGGATGTCTCCCGGCGTCTCGTTCTCGCCGCGAGGGACGTTGGCGAAGTGGGTGAACAGCGCTCCGCGGCGGAGTTCGTGCTCGGGGACGATGCCGCCTTCGGAGCGGGCGCCCATGGCGGCGCGGCCGGTCGCGTCGACGACGATCTTCGCCGAGAGAGCGCGCGCCGTTCCGTCCGGATCGAGAGCGTCGACGCCGGCGACCGCGGCGCCCTCCCGGCGGAACGCGGTCACCCGCCAGCCGAACCGGACCTCGGCTCCCGCTCGCGCGGCCGCCTCGAGGAGGATCTCGTCGAGCTCGGCGCGCTTGACCTGGAACGCGAGGCCGTAGCCGCGCTTGAAGCCGTCCGCGAAGACCACCTTCCGGTCGGCCTCCTTCCCCTCTTCGGTGAAGTAGGCGCCGAGCTTGTGCTGGAAACGCTCCTTGATCTCGTCGAGGACGCCGAGCTTCTGGAAAATCGGCGTCGAGAAGGGGAGGAGCGACTCGCCGATCCGGAACCGCGGAAAAGCTTCCTTCTCGAGAACGAGGACCCGGCGGCCGGCGCGGGCGAGCAGGTGCGCCGCCGTCGAGCCCGCGGGGCCGCCGCCGACGACGATCGCGTCCCAGCGGGATTCCGGGGAATCGGGCATCCCGCGATTCTACGGCATGGGGAACGCCCCTGCCGGCGTCCTCAGTCGTTCTCGGGGGAGACTTCCACCTCCGGATCGCCCCACTCGTCGAGCGTCACCCGGACCTTCCAGGGGCGGCAGCAGACCGGGCAGTCTTCCGTGTATTGCTGGAGCGCGCCGCCGGAGGGATCGACGGCGATCTCCGAGACCTCGCCGCAGCTCGGGCAACGGACCGGGATTTCGGGGATCAGGCGTCGCCCGTGTCGCGTTCCGAAACGAACTCCGTGTCGCGCTCCGAAAGGAACGACGGGGGCCGTCCGCCGTCGTCGCCGCATTCGGGGCAGGACGCCCACCCCCCGCTCGGCGCGGCCGGATGCGCGGGTGTCGTGAGCCGGCCGAACGCCCCTCCCTTGATGTGCCAGAGGAAGCACTCGTGCCGATAGGCCTCGAGCGCCGTTCCCGCGACCGTCCAGCCGAAGAGGACGTTCTCGACCGAGCCGCCGCAGCGGGAGAGCAGCGCCCGCCGCAGATCGCGGTCGTCGCGGCCGACCGCCTCGCGCACGCCGCCTCGCGGAAGCACTTCCTTGAGGTAGAACGCCCCGGCGATCCCGGCGGCGACCGAACGCCGCACGATCTTCTCGGCGAGCCGCTGCGCCTGGTAGACGACGATCTCTTCCTCGAGTCCGGGGAAGAGACACGCCTGCAGCAGCGCGCCGCCGGGCTGGGTCTCTCTCAAGACCCCGCGACCGCGCGCGGGAATCCGCGGTCGGAACGGAGCGTTCCCGCCGGGGTGAGAGCGATTTCGTGCCCGCAGCAGGCGCAGTCGAATTCCGGTCCGACCGAGAGGAGCGACCGCTCGACGCACAGGGTCGCGTCGCAGGAGGGACAGGCGACCTCGAAGACGTCGATCGGTTCGGCGGGAACCTTGTCGGGGCTGCCATGACGAAGGGCGTACGCCGGCATTTCGGACGCTCGGGTTCGACGCATCGGATCCTCCATTCGATATCGATGTTTTCCCGGATCGGGAAGGGGGGAGAGCGGTCGGAAAAGATCGCCGCGGCTTCCGGGAGGGGCGGTGAACATGCCGTCTGTCCTCTCGAACGCGACCACGTCGCCGTGTCGCTTCATTGTAGTGTTGCCGCGAGCGATTTGCAACGAAAAAAAGGATTTCCCTCCCCTTTGGTAAGATCGCCGCGGAGGGTTCGCGCCGTCCGTTCGGCGCGCAAACAGCCGTGCCGCAATCTCGAGGCGAAGTCGTCATCCTCTCGGCGTCCCGAACGCCGATCGGTTCCTTTCTCGGTTCCCTGTCCGCGCTGACCGCGCCGCAGCTCGGCTCGTCGGCGATCCGCGCGGCGCTCGCGGCGGCGGGCGTCGACGCCGGCGAGGTCGAGACCGTGATCTTCGGAAACGTCCTGCAGGCCGGCATCGGTCAGGCGCCCGCGCGCCAGGCGTCGCTCGGGGCCGGCGTTCCCGATTCCGTGCCCTGCGTCACGCTGCACAAGGTGTGCGGCTCCGGGATGCGGGCCGTCATGGACGCGGCCAACGGCATCCTCGCCGGGGAGTACGACCTCGCGGTCGCGGGCGGGATGGAGTCGATGTCGAACGCGCCGTATCTCCTGCCGAAGGCGCGCACCGGCTACCGCATGGGCAACGGCGAGCTGATCGATTCGATGGTGCACGACGGCCTCTGGGATCCGTACAAGAACGTGCACATGGGCAACTGCGCGGAGCTGTGCGTCGAGAAATACGCCTTCACGCGCGAGGAGCTCGACGCCTTCGCGCTCGAGTCGTTCCGGCGCGCGCAGGACGCGAATTCGAGCGGAAAATTCGACGCCGAGATCTCGAAGGTCGAGGTGCCCCAGAAAAAGGGAGATCCGAAGGTCGTCGCCCGCGACGAGGAGCCTTTCGCGGCGCCTCTCGACAAGATGCCGACGTTGAAGCCCGCGTTCCAGAAGAACGGCGCGGTGACGGCGGCGAATTCGTCGAAGATCAACGACGGGGCGGCGGCGCTCGTCGTCTGTTCGGCCGAAAAGGCGAAGGCGCTCGGAAAGACTCCGATCGCTCGGATCGTGGGATACGCGGGCGCGGCCCAGGCGCCGGAGTGGTTCACGACCGCGCCGATCGCCGCGATGAAGAAGCTCTGGCAGAAGAGCGGCCTGACGAAGGCGGACATCGACCTCTTCGAGATCAACGAAGCGTTCGCCGCGGTCGCCCTCGCCGCGATCCGCGACCTGGACCTCGACCCCGCGAAGGTCAACGTTCGCGGCGGGGCGGTCGCCCTCGGCCATCCGATCGGCGCGTCGGGCGCCCGGATCCTGACCACGCTCGTCCACGCGATGCGCCAGGAGAAGAAGGCGCGGGGCATGGCCTCGATCTGCATCGGCGGCGGCGAAGCGACCGCGATGATCGTGGAGGCGTAGGAGATCCGCGTCACGAATTTCCCGATCTCGGAATTCGTGCGGGTCCCGGGTTTCGGGCGTCGAAATTCGGACTTCGAATTCGCCGGGAGCCGATGACCGCCTCGACCGGAAGAATCGGCATCGATCGGGTCTACGGCGGCATTCCCCGCTTCGCCGCGGAGGCGCCGTGGTCGCGTCGGCTCGCCCTCCGCCTCCTCCGGCAGGTCCCCGCGGCCCGGGAAAGCGTCCGGTTCGGGGAGGCGGCGCGGGTCGCCGACGCGGCGGGCGAATCGGCGATCGTGTTCGTGTGCGCCGACCCCGAGGCGCTCGTTCCCCGCGCCGCGCAGGAACGCCTCGTGGCTTCGCTCGCGAAGGCTTCGGACGTCGCCGTGCTGTTCCCGGTCAGCAACGAATCGGAGTTGGCGGAGCTGCGTCGGCCGCCCGGCTTCGCCTACGCCTCTCTCTCCGAGCTCGAAGGGGTGGCGGAACAGGCCGCCCGGGGATCCTCGCCTCCGTTCCCGCTCTCTTCCTCGACGTTTCCCGTGTACGCGATCCGTCGCGAAGCGCTCGCGGGCGTTCCGGGCGATACCCCGCTCGCGGACCTCCCGGCGGCGCTCGCGGCGGCGGGTCGCCGGCTCGCCGCCGACGCGGGCGCCTACGTCCACCGCTACGGCGCGATGGACGCCTCTCCGCGAACCGACCTCGCTTCGAAGGTCCGCGCCGGCGCGGCGCGCGTCCTCGACATCGGCTGTTCCCAGGGCGCGACGGCGTCCGCGCTCCGGGCGGCCGGGGTGCGGGAGATCGTCGGAATCGAGCCCGATCCGGGAGACGCCGCGATCGCCGCCCGCGCCTGCGACCGCGTCGTCTGCCGGAAGCTCGAAGAGGTCGCCGAACGGTGGGAACGCTCGTTCGACGCGATTCTCTTCGGCGACGTGCTCGAACACCTGGAGGATCCCTCCGACGCGCTCGTGCGCGTGCGGCCGTGGCTCGCCGCGGAGGGGAGGGTGATCGCTTCGGTTCCGAACGTCGCGAACTGGGCCGTGATCGGCGGGCTCCTCGAGGATCGCTTCGACTACGTGCCGTACTCGACGCTGTCCGGCACGCACGTCCGGTTCTTCACGCGGCGCACCGCCGTCGATCTCTTCGAGGCGTGCGGATACGCGGTCGAATCGATCGACGGAATCGCCGGAGACCCGCCGCCGGCGGGCCGACGCCTCCTCGAGAAGCTCGCCGCGATCCGTGGCGCCTCGCCCGATCTCGGGGTCCTCGAATGGGTGATCGTTGCGCGCCCGTCGGACGGCCACTATGATCGTCCGGCGTGATCGACAAGGTCGTTCCGACCGCGCGTGAGGCGGTCTCCGACGTCTTCGATGGGGCGACGCTCGTCGTGGGCGGCTTCGGCCTCTGCGGCATTCCCGAGAACCTGATCCAGGCGCTCGTCGAGAAGGGCGTGCGCGATCTCACCGTCGTCTCGAACAACTGCGGCGTCGACGACTGGGGTCTCGGGCTCCTCCTTCGCACGCGCCAGATCCGGAAGATGATGTCGTCCTACGTCGGGGAGAACGCGGAGTTCGAGCGGCAGTTCCTCTCGGGCGAGCTCGACGTCGAGCTCGTTCCCCAGGGAACCCTCGCGGAACGGATCCGCGCGGGGGGGGCCGGAATCCCCGGCTTCTACACGGCGACGGGCGTCGGCACGCTCGTCGCCGACGGCAAGGAGACGCGAACGTTCGGCGCGCGCGAGTACGTGCTCGAGCGGGGGATCGTGGGCGATTTCTCCCTCGTCGCGGCGTGGAAGGGCGACCGCTACGGCAATCTCGTCTACCGGAAAGCGGCGCGGAACTTCAATCCGATGGCGGCGACGGCCGGGAAGATCTCGATCGCGGAGGTGGAGGAGCTCGTCGAGCCGGGCGACCTCGACCCCGAGTGCGTCCACACTCCCGGCGTCTTCGTCCATCGGGTCGTCGTCGCGCCGCGCCAGAAACGGATCGAGCGTCGGACGGTGAGAAAGTCATGACCCTCGACCGGGAGCAGATCGTCCGCCGCGCCACGAAGGAGCTGCGCGACGGCTTCTTCGTCAATCTCGGCATCGGCATGCCGACTCTCGTCGCCAACCACATTCCGGCCGGAATGGAAGTCGTGCTCCAGTCGGAGAACGGCATCCTCGGCGTCGGCCCTTATCCGGCCGACGCCGACGTCGATCCCGACCTCATCAATGCCGGGAAGGAGACGGTCACGGTGCTCCCCGGGGCGTCGTACTTCTCCTCGGCGGATTCCTTTGCCATGATCCGCGGCGGGCACATCGATCTGTCGATCCTCGGCGCGATGCAGGTCGACCGGGAAGGCTCGATCGCGAACTACATGATTCCGGGCAAGATGGTGAAGGGAATGGGCGGCGCGATGGACCTCGTGGCCGGCGCCCGGCGCCTCGTCGTCACGATGGAGCACGTCTCGCGGGACGGAAAGCCCAAGATCCTCGAAAAATGCACGCTGCCGTTCACCGGAAGACGCTGCGTCCATCGGATCATCACGGATCTGTGCGTCTTCGACGTCCGGCCGCAGGGCGAGGGGCTCGTGCTCGTCGAGACGGCGCCCGGCGTCTCCGTGGAAGAGATCCGGACGAAGACCGGATGCGGATTCGACGTCGCGGACTCCGTCGCGGTCATGGACGTGTCGTAGAACCGGCGCGGGAAAAGCGCTCGCGCTCCTCGCCTTGAAAAAGACGCTCCTCGCCGCCGCCGTTCTCGGATTCGGCGCGATCCCCGTCTTCGCCCAGCTCGCGCAGGACTCGTTCGACGCCAGCGATCCGTTCGCGCAGCGCTTCAAGGAGAAATCCCGGTTCGAGCTGAAGATCAAGCCCCCCAGGCCGGGGGGAGCCGTGAAGGTGACCGCCGCGCGCGAGGACTGCGAACAGAACCTGGACGTCTGCACGGCGACGGGCGACGTGCACCTCGTCTACCAGGACGTGGAAATGCGCGCGGAGACGCTCACGTTCGATCGCCGGTCGAAGATCGCCACGGCGGAAGGCAACGTCGTCATCGACGAGGGCCCGACCCGCATGGCCGGCCGGCGCGCGGTCTTCGACCTCGAGAAGAAGACCGGCACGATCGAAGAGGCCGAAGCGGATCTCCAGCCGACGTTCCACATCATCGCGAAATCGATCGCGAAGACCGGCGAGGCGACGTACGTCGTCGAGGACGGCGTGTTCACGGCCTGTTCGGTGCCCGACCCGGCCTGGTCCTTTTCGATGACGAAGGCGACGATCACGCTCGACGACTACGCGCGCATGCACGGCGTGACGTTCCACGCCCGGAAGGTCCCGCTCCTCTATTCCCCCTACCTGCTGTGGCCGACGAAGGAGGACCGCACCTCCGGCTTCCTCGTGCCCGGACTCGGCTACAACAACACCCGGGGCGCGTTCCTCGGCCTCACGTACTACTGGGTGACGGGCCGGCCGACCGACGCGACGACGGAGCTCGACCTGTACTCGCGCGGAGCGATCGGAGCCGGCCAGGAGTTCCGGTGGGCGCCCTCGGCGGAGTCGGCCGGCGTCTTCCAGGGCTTTCTCGCTCACGACAACGCGGCAACCCTCTGCGAGGCGGGAACGGCGACGGATCCGGCGCAGCTCTGCACCCTTCCGGACGGATCGACCGGCGTTCTCACGACGGGGCACGCGACGCGGTGGAAGCTCCGGCTGGACCACACGTCGAGCGACCTTCCCGGCGACGCGCGGGCGGTCGTCTCGATCCGCGACTACTCGGACGCGAATTTCCTCCAGGATTTCGAGCGCTCCTACAACCTCAATGCCGCACGCCAGATCCAGTCGACGGCGTTCCTCACGAAGAACTTCGGCGACGATTCGGCGAACCTGCGCCTCGAGCGGACCGAGACGCTCTTCGCGTCGACCGTCCTGCAGGAGCGCCTGCCCTCCCTCGAATACGCGCACCGGACCGCGAAGCTCGGCGCGTCTCCGCTCTACGCGGCGCTCGACGCCTCGTTTTCCGAGCTCTTCGTCAACCGCGGGAAGGACGCGGCCCACGGAAGCTACGAGCGGGGAGATTTCCATCCGGTCCTGTCCCTTCCGATCAAGGACATTCCCTGGCTGTCGCTGACGGCGCGCGGAGGGGGGCGGCTGACGTGGTACTCCGATTCGGTCACGCCGCTCACGACGACGGGCCAGGACTTCTCGGGGGACACGCTGACGCGCCGATACGGGGAAGCCGGTCTGTCGATCGTCGGCCCGTCCTTCTCGCGGATCTACGATTTCTCGTTCGGGCCGTTCGCGAAATGGAAGCACATCATCGAGCCGCGGGTCGACTATGCGTACGTCTCCCCGGTCAACGGCCTCGACCGGGTCCCGCTCTTCGACGAGATCGATTCTGTGTTCGGACAGAACGCCGTCACGTACAAGCTCGTCAACCGGCTCCTCGCCAAGGCGGGCGGCGAGAACGCTCCCTCCGCCCAGGAAGTGGCCACTCTCGAGCTCTCTCAGACGTACAACTTCGAGGATCCCCAGACCGTCGCGTTCGCGGGAGCGACGGTCGTCGAGCCGGCCCGGCGCGGCCCGTTCCAGGGACTCCTCCGACTCGCGCCGGTTCCCGCGTTCCATCTGGACGCCCAGGTCGCCTACGACGCGTCGGTGTCGCGGACGACCTCCTTCTCCTTCGCGGCGGGGGCGAACTGGGGCTCCGAATACGCCGCCCTGACGTGGACGGCGACCCGCCCGGTCATCACGACGCCGCCCGGCCCGCCGCCTCCGCCCGGAACGCCGGTCGTCGACCCGAACTCCGATTTCATCCGCGCTTCCGCCGGCGTCTACCTCTTCTCGAAGCACTGGAGGCTCGACACGCAGTTGAACTACGACGTCCGGCAGCGGCTGATGGCGGAAGACCGGACGCTGCTGTCGTACGAGGGGTCGTGCTACAGGATCCTGCTGGAGATCCGGAACCTGAGGAGCACGGTGACGGGATTCCCGTCGCGGCACGACTATCGGCTGGTGTTCAATCTGAAGAACATCGGGACGCTGCTCGACCTGAACGGCGGAATCGACAAATTATTCTGATGGGTGGGCGCGGACCATACGCGTCGTTATACGGGACGCGGGCGACCGGCCGGCGGGCGCAACGTACGCCCCGGTACGCCTTGCCCGCCGGCCCGGTCGCCCGCGCGCGTCTTCCAACACGTCTGGCCGCGCCCCGAACTCCTTTCAACGGAGATCACGATGGGGAAGG
>DASTIQ010000146.1 GCA_035717485.1 Thermoanaerobaculia bacterium
ACGAGAGCGTGCACGCTTCCCCGGGGGCGACGCGACCCGCGCCGGCGCCGTCGACCGACAGCGCCGGGGCGGCCGGAGGAGTGCACGACGCGGCGGCCGGGTCGAGTCGTCCGATCCGCGAGGCCTCGGATTCCGTGAACCAGATCTTTCCGTCGGGCCCGATCGCCACCCCGACCGGGTACGATCCCTCCGTCGGAACCGTGAACGTCGTCAGTCGCCCGTTCGGATCGAGCCTGCCGATCGTCCCGTCGGAGGTCGCGAACCAGACGTTTCCGGAACCGTCCACGGCCGGATCGCCCGGCGTGTACGGGGTGATCGCGTGCGCGACGGGATTGCCGGACGGCGGGATTCTCACGGCGGATCCTCCCCCGCCCGGGACCGTCGTCACCCAGAGCCCGCCGTCGGACGAGGGCGCGATTCCCTCGGGGTAGCCCGAATCGGGCAGCAGACCGGTCTCCGTCCAGACGCCCGCCGTCGTCAGGCGTCCGACGCGTCCGGCATACTCCTCCGCGAACCAGAGCGCGCCGTCCTTGCCGGCCGTGATCCCGTCCGGCCCGGTGTGGACGTCGAGATCGAACTCGCGAATGTCGCCCGACGGCGTGATGCGGCCGATCCGGTCCGCTTCCCGCTCGGTGAACCAGAGCGCGCCGTCGGGGCCCGCGGCGATCCCGCGGGGCAGGCTCTTCGGAGTCGGGACGTCGAATTCGTCGATGACGCCGGCCCCGTCGATCCTGCCGATCCGATTGCCGGCCATCTCGGTGAACCAGAGGGCGCCGTCCGGCCCCGCCGCGATCCTCCACGGCTCGGCGTCGGCCGAGGGAAGGGGGTACTCGACGACCGAGCCGCCGGGAGTGATCCGTCCGATCTTCCCGGCATTCGTCTCGGTGAACCAGAGATCGCCATCCGGCCCGGCAACGATCGATCGAGGCCCGGTCGCGGCCGTGGGCAGGGGAAACTCGACGAAGGACTGGGCGGAAGCGGGCGCGTCCGGGGCCAGAGCCACCGCCGCGAGCGCGACGAGCATTGCGGGTATTCCGGATTTCTTTCCCATCTCGATCGTTCCGCCGATGGGAAGAGCAAGATCAGAGCCACCCGCAGAGCGCAGAAAACAGGGGACTTAAAGCGGAACGGCGGGACGCCTACCGAACGACGACGTCGAACCCCTCGATGACCGTGTTGGCGAGGAGCTCCTCGGCCATCTTTCGAGCTTCCGTTTCGGCGGACTGGCGGTCGGGGGAATCGACGTCGACGAAGAAGATCTTTCCGGCGCGGACGTCGCGCACCGAGTGCCCGAGGCGCTGGAGCGCTCCGGCGATGGCCTTGCCCTGCGGATCGAGAACCGATTCCTTCGGATAGACGCGCACCTCGACTCTCATCGCGATCGTCTCCCTCTAGACTTCGATTGTTTCATACCCGCGAAGCTGATCCGCGCAGCCGAAACGCGCGGAAACTCCGGCCCTCTCGAGCGTCTCGGAGAGCGCGGTGAGGACGAGCGCGGGATCGTTGTTCTGGCGGGAGAGGTGGAGCGCGACGACTTCCGAGAGCTCCGCGCCCGCCGCTCGCCCGACGACCTCGGCGGACTGGCGGTTCGACAGATGCCCGAGTCCGCCCGCGATCCTCTTCTTGAGCATCCAGTGATAGGGACCGTCGCGCAGGAGGTCCTCGTCGTGGTTGAACTCGAAGAGGAGCGCCTTGACGCCGCGGAGGAAGTCGATGAGCGCGTCGTCGGAGTGGCCGAGGTCCGTCGCGATCGCGCACGAAGCCCGCGCGTCCTCGAATCGGAAGGCGAGCGACTCGTTGGCGTCGTGCGGCGTCGCGAACGCGCGGAAGCCGAGATTGCCGACGCGGCCGTCGCGTCCGGCGGAGATCGCGACGTAGTGCGCGAAGAGCGACCCGTCGAGGCCGAGGGCGTCGGCGGTGCCGCGCGAACAGAAGATCGGGATCCCGTACCGCTCCGCGAACTCGACCGCGCCGAACCGGTGGTCGCTGTGCTCGTGCGTGATGAAGATCGCCGCGATGCCCGCGGGATCGGCTCCCGCCGCGGCGCACCGGGTCGCGAGCGCGCGCGGGCCGAAGCCGGCGTCGACCATGACGGTCGTCCTGCCGGAGGAAACGAGCGCCGCGTTTCCGCCGGAGCCGGAACCGAGCACCGAGATTTTCATCGGGAGGCCGCCGCCGCGGGCATCGAAGGATTGTAGCAGGGAGCGCGCCCCGATCTCGTCCGAAGCGGCCGGGCCGCCCGGGATCAGTGTCCCGTGCTTCCGAATCCGCCGGCGCCGCGCGGCGTTTCCGGGAGCTCGAAGACCGCTTCGAACGCGGCCCGGGTCACCGGCGCGATGACGAGCTGGGCGATCCGGTCGCCGCGGCGGATCGTGAACGGCTCGCTTCCGAGGTTGCCGAGAATCACCTTCACCTCCCCGCGATAGTCCGAATCGATCGTTCCCGGCGCGTTGATACAGGCGATCCCGTGTCGGAGCGCGCTTCCGGAGCGCGCCCGGACCTGGCCCTCGTATCCGGGAGGAATCGCGAGAGCGAGCCCGGTCGGAACCGCCTCGCGGGCGCCGGGCGCGAGCGTGAGGGGATTTCCGACCGCCGCGTGCAGGTCGCATCCCGCGGCCCCTTCGGTCGCGTACAGCGGGAGCGGCAGCCCCTCGCCGTGGGGGAGTACCCGGACGGAGACGGTGATGGGCATGTTCGACATTCGCCGGGATTATCGGTCACGGCGACCCGAATGAGAGGAGATTCTTCGTCGCTTCGCTGCTCAGGATGACAAGAAGCTGCCGAGGCCAACGCGATCGAGCTCCATGAGAGTCGCGCCCAGTTCCGGTTCACGGTCGGGCCCCGGAGCGGTCGAGGCTTCTGAGCCGAGCCGCGAAGGCGCATCGCGGAAAGTCTCCCCGAAGTAACCGAGGGGAGGAGGTCCGCGATGCGGAAGGCCGCGCGGTTCCAGCGGAACGCGCCGCGCGGCCGACGGTTAGGCGACGGCGGCGGCGAGGTCTCGTCCCGAGTAGCTCAGCTCTCCCACGTCCCCGACGATCGACAGCGAAAGCGATTGGCCCGAGAAGACCTCGTGCGTCACTTCCCCGACTTCGTCGAGCGTGACGGCCTCGACCCGGGAGAGCCACTCCTCCGGGCGCTCCGCGCGTCCGAAATAGAACTGCTGCCGGGCCTGCGCCGACATGCGCGAGACGGTCGACTCGAGCGAGAGCAGGAGATTTCCCTTCAGGAGCTCCTTGGCACGGACGATCTCCCGGGGCCTGACCCCTTCCGACTTGAGCTTTCGCAGAACCGAGAGGGTCGTGTCGATCACGCGCGGGAGGTTCTTCGGAACGCACGACGCCTGGATCGTCTCGTAGCCGCCGAGCCGGAAGGCGTTCAGCGACGAATTGATCGAATACACGAGTCCGCGCTTCTCGCGGACCTCCTGGAAGAGCCTCGACGACATGCCGCCGCCGAGCGCGATGTCGAGCAGGTGCGCCGCGAAGCGCCGCGGGGACGACTGCGCGGGTCCCGACATCCCCAGGCAGACGTGCGCCTGCTCGAGGCCCGGGCGGCGCGCGACGGAGAAATGCTGGAACGGGCGGGGCCGCCGTCCGGAGGGAGGGAAGATCTCCCCCGCCGAGCGCCGCGCGAAGAGCTTTTCGACGGCGGGCAGGACCTCCGCCGCGCGGACGTGGCCGGCGATCGAGACGATGAGGTTCTGCGCGCCGTAGCGCTCCCGGTAGAACGCGTAGATGTCCGATTTCGTGATCCGGTCGACGGACTCGACGGTTCCGAGGATGGGTTCGCCCAGGGGGTGGTTACGCCAGAACGATCGGACGAAGAGCTCGTGCGCGAGGTCGTCGGGCGTGTCGTTGCACTCGCCGATCTCCTCGAGAATGACCCCCCGTTCCCGTTCGATGTCTTCGTTCCCGAAGGCGGGGGAGAGCACGACGTCCCCGAGCAGGTCGAGGGCGGCGTCGAATTTCGAATCGAGAGTATGCGCGTAGAAGGCGGTGTACTCCTTCGTCGTGAACGCGTCGGCGTCCCCGCCCAGCTGGTCGATCGCCCTCGCGATCGCGAGCGCCGAGCGCCGCTTCGTCCGCTTGAAGAGGAGGTGCTCGAGAAAGTGAGAAAGGCCTCTCTTGTCTTCGGGCTCGTCCGCCGATCCGGTCTTGCAGAAGAACCCGACGGCGAGCGAGCGCACGTCCCGCATCTCGTCGATGAGGACGGTGGCGCCATTGGATAGCACGAACTTCTGCGTCATTCCTTTGAGGATCTCCCTGCCCTATGGTAACGGGCGGAAGCAAGGAACATTCCTTCGAAAGAAGGCCTTTGTTTTCTAGAATTTCTTTCCGGATCCGCCCGATGGGCTGCCCGGGGAGACCGGAGGGGCTCCGCTCGTGATCATGCTCGGGAAGGAGCTCAGGGGGTTGGAGGGAATGGTGGCGCCCGGAAGATCCGGGTCGTTGTTGGCGCCCGCGATGAAACCCCATTGGTCGTAGTACTCCTGCCCGTGGAACGTCTGCAGGCCTTTCTGGTGGGCCTTCGAATAAACGCCGATGATGGGGACGTTGCTCTTTTCCTTGTTGTCGCCGCCGAGATCGAGGCCGCCGAACGAATCCCCGCCCGCGGGGCTCCCGGAACCGGCGGAAGGATTTCCGGAATCTCCACCGGCACTGCCCGACGCGCCACCCTGGGGCGGCGTCGTGTAGGTCAGCGGGAACGAAGACGGGGGCTGCGTCTGTGCCGGCGGCGGCGAAGGAGAGCGTCCGGGGTTTCCTCCCGACGAGGTCCCGGGCGGCGGGGTGAACGAGCCGCCGGGATTCATCGAGTCGCCCGCGGGGTTGTTCGTCGTCGGCGGAGGCGGCCAGGGCTGGCCGACGCGGATCAGGCCCCAGTCGTCGCAGTTGCACATCGGCTCCTTGAAGAGCTTCCTCGCCGAGCGCGGCTTCGTGCTCATCAGTTCCTTGAGATTCAGCGGAAACCGCCCCTGCCGCTTCTGGAAGTTGAGGATCGCCTGCGCGTACTGCTTCCCGCGGAAGAGGAGCTCCTGTTCGCGGTCGCGCCGCATCATCATCGACACGGAGGGCGACACGGCGAGGATCGCGATCGAGAGGAGCGTGATGAAGATCATGATCGCCACGAGCGTGTAGCCGCGCTGACCGCGGGGCCCGCGCTCGTGAAACCTCACCCCGCCTCGCACGGCGCGCGCGGGCGTGCGGTCCGGCGGGCAAGGCGCACCGTGGCGTCCGTTGCGCCCGCCGGCGGGACGCCCGCGTCCCGTCTGGCTCGAGCTAGCGTCCGCGTCTTTCATTCCCTACCACGTGTCGTAGGTCGTGCCGTCCAGAGCCTTGGCCTTCGACCCCGAATGCACGTCGATGATCCCGGGCGCCGGCGGTTCCTCGGAGCTGCCTTCGACCCCTCCGGCGCCGGTGTCGTCCGCGGGGGGCTCGAGCACGGTCTGCCACGTGTCGGCCGACTTCGTGATCGGATCGATCGGGATCTTTCGAAGATAGCCTTCGGTCACGAGCGTCTGCAGATCCGGCGGATAGTGTCCCTTGTCGCCGTGGAATTCGTCGAGCGACTCGCGAAACGTGAACAGGTCTTCGCGGAGCGCCGCCTCGCGGCCTTTCTGGGGGGAATTCTTGAGCGCGGGAACGGCGATCGCGGCGAGGATCCCGATGATCGTCATCACGACGAGGAGCTCGAGAAGGGTGAAGCCCCGGTTCCGATCCTCGGTGCCCGGCTTCCCGCTCGTGACCCGCGGCTCGCGACGCGCGACTCTTTCCATTTTCTTCACCAATCCTTGTAGGACGACTTGTCGATCGCCCGGTCGCGCGAGAGCGAGTACACGTCGTACACGTCCTGCCCTCCCCAGCTCGTCGAGGTCGGGTCGTCCTGGAGCGACCGGAGTCCCCATTCGGCCTTTCCCGTCATCGGGTCGACCGGCACCTTGCGGAGAAATTTGAGCTTCTTGCTGATCTGCCCGATCTGGTTGACGCCTTCGACCATCACGTCCATCGTCTTCGGATACCCCTCGGTTCCGAGATCGACCGGGATCAGTCCGGCGTCGGAATACTGCTTGTACTTGTCGATCGCGTTCCGCATCATCCGGAGGTCGTACCGGAGCTCGACCTCCTTCTGACGTTTCGTCGCGTACCGCGAGATCGGGATGACCATCGCGGTCAGGATCATGATGAGGGCGCAGACGATCGTGAGCTCCACCATCGTGAAACCGCCGGCGCGGCGATGCATCGAGCCGGACGGGCGCGTGCCGCCGGCCACCGGCTCGACGTACGGCTTTCGGTACGCCTTCGCCGCCGTCCGGCGCCCCGCATCCCGTCGGGCTCGCGCCTCGCCTCGCCTCGATGCCGCGTCAGCGAGCGAGCGGATCGTTTCGGCGTCGAGGGTTTCGCCGGCGCGGCGATGCATCGAGCCGGACGGGCGCGTGCCGCGCAGGCTCTTCATTTCACCTCGACCTCGACGGGATTGCTCGACACGATCGCCGGGCCTCCCGATTCCAGCGTCAGCGCGGTCGCATCGACGGTCACCGAGCCCGTCCCGGCGGCCACGCCCTTGAGCGTGAGGCGCGCGATCGGGTGCGGGCCCGTCAGGGATCCGCTCCCGGGGAGGGTCAGCGCGACCCGGCTCGCGGAAACCGGCTCGACGCTCCCCCCGTTGAGCGGCTCGATCTTCGACACCTGGAGGACCGCCGGATCGAAATCGATCCCGAGCTTCGACGCGGCCACCCCCTCCGTCCCCGACGCCATGAGCAGAACGGTCTGCTCCTGGCCGGGCGCGAGCGCCACCGCGGGCGGATCGAACGCGAACTGGGTGCCCGAGACGATCGTGGCCGCCTGCGGCGAACCCGAGGGGTCGGCGGCCGTGGCCGCGTCGTTCGTGCCGGAGGCGAGCGTCTCCGCCTGCGCGGGCGGCGCGGCGGCCGTGAGCGACGCCGTCGTCGACGGATCGCCCGCCGAGGCGACCGCCGACGGGTCCGTTCCCGGCGCGAGGTTGTTCTCGGAGTGCGGGGGAGGAGGAGGCGGCGTCGTGATCGGCGGCGTCGAGAACGAGAACGGGCTGTTCGAGAATCCGGACGGCGCGAGGTTGATTCCGGCCGGACTCTTCGGCCTCGCCGGCGTGTTCGGCGTCGGCCGCTGCGTCTGCTGGCGGCGCCGCTGCTGCTCGGTCTCGAAGGGACTCCGGTTGTCGTTGATCGACTCGACGCGCGGCGCTCCCTGGTACGACACGTTGTTCTCCGTGCCGACGTAGATCGGGACGAGGTCCTCCTCGTTGATGTCGGGGACGCGGATGATGTGGGGGGTGATCGTCATGACGAGGTCGGTGGTCTGCTCGTCCACCTTCTTGTCGGTGAAGAGCCGGCCCACGACGGGGAGATCCGACAGGAACGGCCATCCCGTCGACGTGTTCTGCTTGTCCTTCCGGATGAGACCGGCGAGGAAGTTCGTCTCACCGTCCTTCAGCCGGATGGTCGACGCGATCGTCCGCGTGCTGATGATCGGCTGCGAGGTGCCCTGGGACCCCGGAACCGTGCCGTTCAGATTCGAGACCTCGACGGTGAGCTTGAGCGTCACCTCCTTGTTGTGGTGGACGCGCGGCTCCATTTCGATCTTGATGCCGACGTCCTGGTACTGGAACGAGGTGATCGGCACGACGGCGCCCGTTCCCGCGACCGCGTTCTGCGTGTTGAACGTGGTCGTCGGGATCGGAACCCGGTCGCCGATCACGAGCTGGGCTTTCTCGCCTTCCGAGATGCGCATCTCGGGCTTCGCGAGCACCTGGGCGTCGGTGGCGGTCTTGAGGAGATTGACCGTGAAGTTCGGCACGGTGAATCCGTACTGGTCGAGCGAGAGCTTCTTCAGCGCGTCGAGCGTGATGACGTTGACCGTCGACGAGGTCGACGATCCCGTCGTCGTCCGGCCGCCCGTGGTGCCGGTGTCGGTCGGAGCGGTGCTGGGAGCCAGCAGCGTCGCGCTGATCGAGGTCGGGTAGGTGACGCCGAGGTCGAGCGACTTGTTCAGGTTCATCTGCAGGAGCTCGACGTCGACGACGACCTCCGCCTTCTCCTTGTCGTTCTGGTCGATGATGTTCTGCGCGATCGAGACCTTGTCGGCGGTGTCCCGGATCGTGATCGCGTTCTCCGCCTTGTTGATCGACACGTGGACCGTTCCGAGGAGCGCGCGGATCGCGTTCGCCGTTTCGGTGACGTCGCCGTTGGAGAGATAGAACGTCCGGATCACGAGGTCCTCGTACGTCTTCCGGTTGGCGGGCGTGTCGGCCGCGATCAGGATCGTGTGCGCGTCGACGACCTTGTAGAAGTGGTTCTCCTGCCGGATCAGGGTTTCGAGCGCGTTCTGGAACGGGACGTTGGCGATGACGATCGTCGCCTGATCGTCCTTCAGCGCCGGGTCGAAGATGACGTTGATCCCGGCGGCCTGTCCCAGCGCCTGGTAGATCTGCTTGATGGGGCGCGGCTGCGGGAAGTTCAGCGAGATCGGGCGTTTCGAGGAGGGCTGGAGGATCGGCATCGACGCGCGGGCGTTCTTCGCTTCCGCCTCCATCCTCTGCATCTTGCTCGGCTGATTCCGCTGCGCCTCGATCTTCGCGACCTGAGCGCGGGCGCGGTTGAGCTCGAGGGTCGCGTAGTCGTTCTCGGGGTCCAGGATGGTCGTCTGTTCGAGCTCGACGACGGCGAGGTCGGGGCGGCCGGACGCGAGGTACATCTTCCCTTTCTCGAAGTGCTCCTGCGAGGCTTTCCGGCGGGCCCGGTCGAACGCCATCTTGTACTTCATCTCGCGGGGCGCCTGTTCGCGGGCGCTCGCGTACTTGGCGACGGCGACGTCCCATCGACCGAGCTCCTC
This sequence comes from Thermoanaerobaculia bacterium, assembly GCA_035717485.1. NCBI lineage: Bacteria > Pseudomonadati > Acidobacteriota > Thermoanaerobaculia > Thermoanaerobaculia bacterium. Next base: position 8,865 of record DASTIQ010000146.1, read on the forward strand.
GGCGTCCTGACCCTGTCGGAACGCCTTGTCGCCGGCGCAGCCGATCGCGAGCAGAACGAGCGTCCCGAGGGCCGCCGCGCGAATTCCGGGTTTTTTCTTCCTCACCGTATTCCTCTCCTTATCGTCACTTGGCGTGCGAGATCGGGATGCGCCGGACCTCGCTTTCCGGGAAGCCCACGAAACCCACGTCGAGGGACTCGTAGCCGACCCGGCGGATGATGAACTTTCCGTCGACGACGTCCCCCTGCCGGACGAGGACGAGCCGGTCGGCGTCCACGATCGCGGCCACCGGCGCCTTCGGCGGACCGAACGTTCCGGTGAACTGGAACGCGATCGCCGGCGGTTGCGGCGGCGGCGGAGGCGGCGGGGGCGGAAGCGGTCCCACGAACCGCGGGTCTCCCGGCGCGATGTAGATCGGACGCGGCGGGGGAGGCGGCGGAGGGGGCGGGAGCTTGAACTTGAAGAGGTCGCGCGACATCGCCGGCGAGTTCGTCTCCTTCCGGGAGAACGCGGACACGTCGATGTCCGGGATCTCGTCGGGCGAGACGCGTGCCTCGGGTCTCCGGCCGAACGAGCGGCCCGACACCGCGTCCGCGTCGATCGGACGGGACGTGCGCGCCGCCACCCGTTCGGGAGGCGGCCCCGCCGGCTTGGCCCGGAGGACCAGGAGCAGGAAGAGGATCGCGAGGGCCCCCAGCAGGCCCGCCTGTTTCGCGCGCTTCGTCATCTCGTCGTCCGGACCTTCTCGACCGTGGCGGGGGCCGCCGTCGCGGCGGAATAGAAATAGGTGGCGAGAGCGAGGTGCACCGTGCCGGCTCCCGTCGTCTCGCCCTTGCGAGACAGCTGCACGCCGCGGACCACGACCCAGCGCGGGTCGCTCTCGAACCCGTGAAGCAGGGCGCGAAGAGTCCGGTAGTCCCCCTCGACCGAGAAACCGATCGACATCTCCTTGAGCGGCATCAGCGGGCGGTCATGGACGGCGTAGGAGATCGAGTGGGGGTTCACGTTCGCCCGCCGGCAGACCTTGTGGATCTCGTCGACGACGTCGGCCACCGTGTCGTCGATCGTGCCGATCCGGTTCCCGTAGAACTCCCGGGCCGCCTTGCGCACGTTCTCGACGTGGGCGAGGTCGGCCGCGGCCTTCGCCCGGGTCTTCTCGGCGGCGTCCATCCGGTCGCGCGCGTTCCGGCGCGCCCGGGCGAGCGCCTCGACCCGCGAGGCGTTGACGGCGTGCCCGGCGAGGAAATACACGAGATTGGCGAGGAAGAAGAGGAGGGCCGCCCCGACGACCGGCGCCCGCTCCTTCCAGAGCGTCGAGTCGATCTTCACGAGACGCCTTCCCCGCGCGGGAGGTACCGCACGCTCAGGTGGAACGTGAATCCTTCGGGAGCTCCCTTTTCCGGGTCGGTCTCCGAGGCGGGAACCGGCTCGCGGAAGTACGGGTCCTTCGCGAGCGCCGCGAGCGTCTTGACGATCGAATCGGGGCCGCGGCCGACGAAGTCGATCGTGAGGTTCGCGTCTCCGTTCGGAAGGACGGTCGGCCCGAGGCGCGTGACGTACACCTCGTCGGGGAGCGCGTGCTCGAGGCGCGTCAGGAGGAGCGACCACGAGAAATCCCGCTCCTTCAGCAGCGTGTTCAGGTGCACGCTCTCGACCTGGAGGTCCTTGAGTTTCACGTTCGCGAGCCCCGAGCGTTCGCGGGCGGCGCGCTCCTCCGCGCGGTCCGCCTCGGCATTGAGCCCGGCGATCTCCGCGACCGATCCGGCGGACGCCTTCTTGAACGCGTAGTAGTCGCGGACGTTCAGCGCGAGGAGGAGGAGCCCGAGGAGCGCCGCGATCCCGACGGTCGCGACGATCGGCCGGTCGTCGCGAAACGGCCGCTTTGCGAAATTCAGCGAGACGGCCATCAGGCGGACTCCCACGTGGACGCCGCGGCGGCGAGCGCTTCCGGATGGGCGCGCGCGTGCAGCGCGAGCGACGGGTCGGCGTCGAGGACCTCCGAGCCGAGCGCCGTGGGCGCGAGCGTCTCGAGCTCCGGATACGGCGTGTCTCCGCCGGCCTCGTCGAGGACGTAGAGCGGAGGAGGAGCGGTCGTTCCGCCGAACGTCTCGGTGTAATAGGAGAGCGAGAGGCGGATCTCCTGGACGTCGTCGATCGGATCGACGGCGGTCGACTTCTGGCGGTAGAAGAGGGGATGACCGTTCCTCGCGATCAGGAGAGACGACGCTCCGCGGCTCCGGTGGAGGAGCATGTAGTCGCCTCCCGCGGCGCGCGCGAGGCGCTTGTCGAGCCCGTTGAAGAGCGCGATCGTCGCGGGCTGGAGCCGACCGACACGCACGCCCGATCCCGCGAAAGCCGACTCGATCGAGCGGAGCGTCTCGCGCGGAGAGGCCGAGACGAGCAGGCGCGCTCCCCCCTCTCCCGCCTTGGCGATCTCGGCGAACGCGACCTCGAGGTCGTCGACGCGTCCCGGCAGCAGCTTCTTCAGCTTCCAGTGGACCATCTCCGCCCGTTCCTTGCGGCCCGGCGGCAGGAGGTCGAAATCGAGGGTCATCGTGCGGACCCAGGCGTCCGGGATCACGACCGAGGCCCTTCGGAGCGGGCCGCCGGCCGCCCGGCGCGCCGCCGTCACGATCGACGCGAACGCGTCGGGAGCGAAGACGGGCGTCCCGAGCGCGCCGAGCGCCGCGGCCTCCGGAGCGAAGTCGAAGTGGCGGAGGATCGCGACTCCGGGCTTCTCTCCCTCGGCGACGCGGACCCACGTCGCTCCCGAGTCGGTCAGCGCGAAGGCGTCCGGCGGGACGACCGGGCGGAACGGATTGATCACGCGCGGCACCTCGCGGCGCGGACACCGGGAACCCGGGGCGAGAAAGCCGAAACCCGCCCGAGACTCGAACGGTCGAAACGGGAAACGGGCGAACGTTTTGAAGAAGGCGTGCTTCGCCGTCGACCCGCGCTCGAAATCACGCCTTTCCTAGTCGACAAAGGTCACCTTGTTGATCTCCTTCAGCGTCGTGTCCCCCGAGAACACCTTCCGGAGCGCCGAATCGCGGAGGAAGATCATCCCTTCCTCCTTGGCGGCGCTCTTGATCTCGGAAGCGGGCCGCTTCTCGAGGATCAGCCCCCGGATCCGGTCGGAGAGGTCGAGGAGCTCGGCGATCGCCATCCGCCCGCGGAAACCGGCGCCGTTGCATTCGAGGCAGCCGCGCCCCTCGTAGAACTTCTTCCCCTCGGTCTGGTTCGGGAGGAGCCCCGACTCCAGCAGCACGTCGCGGGAGTAGGTGACCTCCTCCTTGCAGTGCGGGCACAGGCGGCGCACGAGCCGCTGGGCGAGAACGCAGTTCAGCGCCGAGACGAAGTTGTAGAGGTCGACCTTCATGTTGAGGAACCGGCCGATCACGTCGACGACGTTGTTCGCGTGGACCGTGGTGAAGACGAGATGGCCGGTCAGCGCCGACTGGACGGCGATCTGCGCGGTCTCCTCGTCGCGGATCTCGCCGACCATGATCTTGTCCGGGTCGTGGCGGAGGATCGAGCGGAGGCCGCGCGCGAACGTCAGCCCCTTCTTCTCGTTGACCGGGATCTGGGTGATGCCCTTCAACTGGTATTCGACCGGGTCCTCGATCGTGACGATCTTGTCTTCGACCGACTGGATCTCGGAGAGGCAGGCGTAGAGGGTCGTCGTCTTTCCCGAGCCCGTCGGTCCGGTCACGAGCACCATCCCGTACGGCTCGCGGATGAACTTCCGGAGCCGCTTCTTCGTCGGCTCGTCGAGGCCCACGACGTCGAGCGAGAGCGTCCGGAATTCCTCGTTGGCCGATTCCTTGTCGAGGATTCGAATCACCGCGTCTTCGCCGTGCACGGTCGGCATGATCGAGACGCGGAAATCGATCGTCCGGCCGCGCACGCGGAGCTTGAAGCGCCCGTCCTGCGGGATGCGCTTCTCGGCGATGTCGAGCTCCGACATCACCTTGATGCGCGAGATGATCGTTCCGTGATGGCGCTTGTCGATCGGGTCCATCGCCTGATAGAGGACGCCGTCGATCCGGTACTTGATGACGACGAGCGCCTCCTGCGTCTCGATGTGGATGTCGGAGGCGCGTCGCTGGATCGCGTTGAAGAGGATCGAATCGACGAGCTTGATGATCGGGGAGGAGTCCTGCGTGATCGAGTCGATCGTGAGGGTTTCCTCTCCGTCCTCGTTCTCCGAGACGAGCTGGAGGCGGAAGTCCTCGGTCGCCTCGTCGAGCACCCGCTGCGAGGATTCGCTCTTCTGGAGGATCTCCGCGATCGCGGCGCGGCTCCCGACCTTGCGCTTGAGCGGCAGCCCCACGAGCATCTCGAGCTCGTCGAAGCGCACGACGTCGGACGGGTCGGCCGCGATGATCGTCATCGAGCGGTCGCTTCGCGCTTCGGGGATGAACTCGTACTTGAGCATCCACTCGACCGGCACCGAGCGGAAGAGCTCGGGATTCACGCGGAACGCGAGGAGGTCGACGTAGGGGAGGCCCAGCTTCTCCGCGAGCGCGATCGCGCGCTCCTCCTCTTCCTGGGGGGACATCGCCTTGATGGGCGGGACGGATTGTTCCTTGCGCGCCGACATCGTCCTAACCTTTCATATTCGACAGGATCGTGAAAAGCGGGAGATACACCGCCATCAGGATCGTCGCGATCACGATTCCCATGAACACCAGCACCGCGGGCTCGACGAACGAGATCACCCGGGCGAGGAGGGCGTCGATCTCCTCGTCGTAGAACTCCGACGCCGAGTTCAGCATTTCCTCGAGCGCTCCGGACGACTCGCCCACCTTGACCATCTCGATCGTGAGGTTCGTCATCATGCCGGTGTCCTCGAGCGCGTGCCAGAGCTCGCCTCCCTCGCGCACGCGGGGAACCGTCTGCGCGATCTTCTTCGAGACGTACCGGTTGCCGATCGCTTCGGAAGCCGTCTCGAGCGACGGCACGAGCGGGGTTCCCCCCGAGAGGAGCGTCGCGAGCGAGCGCGTGAACTGGGAGATCGAAAACCGCCGGAAGATCCCCCCGACGAACCAGATCTTCAGGAGCTGCGCATGGAAGAACTCCCGTCCCCGTTCGGAGCGGCCGTAGCGCGTCAGGCCGAAGACGACGATCGCGAGCCCCGCCGCGATCCAGACGATGTTCGCCCGGATCGTCGTCGCCGTGCCGACCACGAGGCGCGTCAGGAGGGGCAGGTCCGATCCGAACTCGGAGAAGAACTCGGTGAAGCGGGGGATCACGAACGTCATGAGGATCGAGATCAGTCCGACCGAGACCGCGATCAGGATCGCGGGATAGATCAGCGTGCTCACGACCTTGCGCTGCAGCGCGACGATCGTCTTCTGATATTTCAGATAGCGCCGGAGGACCGGCTCGATCTCGCCCGCTTTCTCGCCCGCCTTGAGGGACGTCGCGTACAGGCGCGGGAAGATGTCCCCCTGCGCCGCGAACGCCTCCGAAAGCGAGGCGCCCGACGTGATGCGGTCCCGCACGTCGGTCAGGACCTCCTTCCAGACGGGATTCTGCTGGCGCTCGAGGAGGAGCTCGATCGACCGGAGGATCGGAAGGCCCGCCTTCAGCAGCGCGACGAGCTCCTGGTTGAACACGAGGAAATGAGCCATTTTCACGCGGCGGCGCCGCCCGCGGCGGAAGCCGAAGCCGAAAGCGGCCGCCCGCTCCCGGATGTCGAACACGTGCGCGCCGCGCCGCTCGAACTCGAGGCGCGCGGCGGAACGGTCCGGCGAGATGATCGACTCCTCGGCGACCCCGCCGTCCGGCCACCCGATTCGCGCGACGAATTCCGGCATTACCTCTTCTCCGCCGCCGCGATCCCGGCGGCGCCCTTCTCCGCTCCCGGCCGCGGATTCTCCTGGACGAGCAGGATGAGGAGGAGCGCGCGCTTGGAAGCCTCCTCCTTCGACGCGCCGAGGACGAGCGTCTGGTTCAGCGCGACGTTGAGCGACGTCCGGAAGAGCGGCGTGTCCGTCCGGCGGCCGGCGGCGGCGCGCTCGCGGGCGAGTGCGAATGGGGAGAGCCGCAGCGTCGTCCCCTGCCCGGCGGGCTCGATGCGGAAGGTCAGCCGGTATTCGCCCCCGAGGAGATACGACACGGAGTCCCCCTCCGCGCCCGCGAGCACGGCCGAATCGATCAGCGCGTAGTCGTTGAACCGGAACACCTCGCGGAGCTTGTTGCCGATTCCTCCGATGTCCTTCGAGAGGTCGCCGGCCGACGCGTCGGCCCGGGCGCGCACCATCTTCACGGCGATCGAGAAGCCCCGGGGAGGCAGGTCGAACTGGGCGAGCGCCTGCCCGATCGTGTTCAGCGTGGCGGGCCGGTCGGTGATCGTCAGCGCGTTGATCTTCGGCTGGAGCAGGATCGATCCGGAGTCCGTCAGGAGCGGCCGCACCAGGAGCGTCGCTTCCTCCACGCGCTTGTACCGGAGGACGAAGACCTTGACGCCGACCGGCTCGGCGGCGAACGCGGCCGCCGAAATGGCGATCAATCCGGCGACGACCGCCGTCCGGAGGAGTCCCCGCCCCGGCATCTCAGAGGTCGAGCGAGCGGTCGACGATCCAGACGATCTTCGGATCCTCGGGCGAGCTCGTGCCCGGGTTCCACTCGTAGATCGTCGCCGACGCCGGCATCGACGGCTCCTCGCTCCCGGGCCCCACGATCCGGTTCGCCACGCCGGCGATGCCCGAAGGAGCGGCCGGACGCGCGCCCGACGAAACGACGACCGGCGGCCGCCGCGTCAGGGGAGCGGAGAAAGCGAGCGCGAGGATCGCGGCGACGCCGAGCCCGGCCGCCGCCCGGCGTCCGCGCGGGATCTCCAGCCGCCGGGCCGCGTCGCGGACCGCGATCGCCGCCTTGACGTTTTCGAGGATGGCGCGCGCCTCCGCTTCGCCGACGGGCGCGGGAGACGGGGCGATCGCGAAGACGAGAGTCGGCTCCGACGCGATCGCTTCGCCGCGGCACGTCTCGCATTCGGCGAGATGATCGCGGAAGACCCGGCGGTCCTCGTTGGCGAGACGGTCGTTTCGATAGGCGTCGATGCGCGCCGCGAGCGCGCGGCAGTCCCCGCTCATTGCCGGCTCCAGCGCCGGAAGAGATTCGGGAATTCGCGGCGGAGCTTCTTCTGGAGCGCCTTGCGCGCGTTGAAGAGATGGTTCCGCACGGTCGACTCGCCGCAGCCCAGAATCTTCGCGACGTCCTTCGAGTCGAGGCCGTCGATCTCGCGCAGGACGAAAGCGGCCTTCTGCTTCTCCGAAAGATCCTCCGAGACGCGCTCGAAGAGCTGGGCGACCTGGGACGATTCGAGCGCGAACGTCGCTTCCTCTTCGAGCGCCGCCTCGCGGCCGCGGACGAGATGAAGGGTCGCGCCGTGCGCCTTTTCCCGGCTCCGGTTCGCCCGCAGGAAGTCGATCGAGAGGTTCGTCGCGATCCGGTAGAGCCAGGTGTTGAACGAATACTTTTCGTCGTATCGCGCGAGCGAGTCCCAGACTCGCAGGAAGACGAGCTGGGCGACGTCGCGGGCTTCGTCGGCGTCGCCGATGATCCGGCGAGCGACCGAGACGACCGCGGGCGTCTTTCGCAAGACCAGCGTTTCGAACGCGATCGCGTCTCCGGAGCGGGCGCGGATCGCCAGCTCGCGGTCGTCGATCTCCGCGCTCTGCTGTCGCGCGCGCTCCCGGCTGTAGACGAGCTCCATTCGTTCCATCTACGGAGCGAACCGCCGCGGCGTTTGAGGAAAGATGACGCTCATAACCCATTGAATGATCGCATTTTCCGGGCTTTCGGCCAAGCGAAGGCGCCCGGGAGGGAAGCCGGGCCCGCTGCGTATAATCGGCGCAATGGTGCTCTATCGTCTCGCTTTCGGCCTCGGGCTCGTGGCCTATGCCCCCTTCGCGTTTCTGCGGCAGGCCGCCGGCGGACGAAAAATCGGCGACTGGAAGGGCCGTTTCGGGCTCTCCGCCCTTCCGCGATTCTCCCGAAGTATCTGGATTCACGGGGTTTCTGTAGGGGAAGTGAACGCGGCTCGCACGATTCTCGAAGCGCTGAGGGCGGAGACGGGCGGCCCGTTCGTCCTCTCCTCCTCGACGGCCGCGGGTCTCGCCGCGGCGGCCGGGGTCCGCGCGGCCGACGGCGCGATCCCGTTTCCGCTCGATCTCGCGCGTCCGGTCGAGCGGGCCCTCGACGCGGCCGACCCGTCCCTCGTCCTCCTGACCGAGACCGAGATCTGGCCCCTCTTCCTCGACCGGTGCGCGCGCCGCGGCATTCCGGTCGCGATCGTCAACGGCCGGATTTCGGCCGCGTCGTTTTCGCGCTATCGGCGCGCCGGCCGCTGGCTCGCCCCGTCGCTCGAGCGCATCGCGCTCTTCGCGATGCAGACTCCGGAGGACGCGGAACGGATCGCCGCTTTGGGCGTCCCCCCGCCGAAGATCCGGGTGACGGGGAACGTCAAGTTCGACGCGGCCGGGCTCGAGCGCGCCGACGTCGCCGCGCGGCTCCGGGAGCTCGCGGGGGGGCGGCGGATCGTGATCGCGGGTTCGACGCACGAAGGGGAGGAGGCGGCGGTTCTCGAAGCGTGGTCCGCGCTCGAGCCGCGCCCGCTCCTCGTCGTCGCGCCGCGGCGTCCCGAGCGGTTCGACGAGGTCTTCCGGCGCATGCGCGAGCGGGCGGGGGAATGCGTCCGGTTCTCCGCCGCGGCGGGGGAGCCTCCCGCCGTGCTCCTCGACACGGTCGGAGATCTCGCGTCCGCTTTCGGCGCCGCCGACGCGGCGTTCGTCGGCGGAACGCTCGCCGAGGTCGGCGGGCACAACCCGATCGAGGCCTGGGCGAAAGGGGTTCCGACGGCGGTCGGTCCTCACGTCGCCAACGTCCGCGCGATCGTGGCCGAGGGAGAGGCGGCGGGAGCGGCGATCCCGGTCCGGTCGTCCGGAGAGCTCGCCTCCGCGTGGCGTGAGCTCCTGTCGGACGAGCCGGCCCGGCGCGTGCGCGGGGCCGCCGCGGCGCGGCTCGTCGAGAGCCACCGCGGCGCCGCGCGGAAGACCGCCGCCGCCGTCCTTCCGCTGCGGAAGACGGCGTGAATCCGTGGGGCGCCGTCGTCGGCGCGAGGCGGCGGCTCTACGAGTCGGGGTGGCTGCGCTCCGAGCGGGTGGAGGCTCCCGTGGTCTCGGTCGGCAATCTGACGTGGGGCGGCACCGGGAAGACGCCGATCCTCGCGTTCCTGGCGGCGCATTTCGAAGAGCGGGGCCGCCGCGTCGGGATCGTTTCGCGCGGGTATCGCCGGCGCTCGTCGGGGCTCGTCGTCGTCTCGGACGGCGCGGGGAAGCTCTCGTCTGCCGCCTCCGGAGGGGACGAGCCGACTCTCCTCGCGCGTCGCTTTCCCCGCGCCGTCGTCGTCGTCGCGGAGCGTCGGCCGGAAGGCGCCCGGGAAGCGATCCGGCTGGGCGCCGAGGTCCTCCTCCTCGACGACGCCTTCCAGCACCTCGCGATCGCGCGCGACGCGGACGTCGTGCTGGTCGACGCCGCGGATCCGTGGGGAGGCGGCCTTCCGCCGTCCGGCCGGGCCCGGGAAGCGCCGGCCGCGCTCTCCCGCGCCGACGTCGTGGTCGTCACGCGCGCGTCGCGCGGCGTCGCGTGCGCGGCCGATGCCGCCGTTCCCCGGTTCAGCTCGGCGCCCCTCTTCCACTCGCGCTTCCGGTTCGCCGGCTGGTTTTCCGGCGGGGCCGCCGCGGCGCCTCCGTCCGAATCGGCGTTCGCGTTCTGTGCGATCGCGAAGCCGGACGGATTCCGGGCGACGCTCGAAGAGGCCGGCGCCTCCGTCGCGGGTTTCGCCGCGTTCCGCGACCACCATCCGTACGCGGACGCCGACATTCGGAAGATCGAAGATCGCGCGGCGCGCGCCGGAGCGGACGTTCTGCTGACGACCGAGAAGGATTCCGTCAAGCTCGAGGGACGCACGCGGCTTCCCCTCCTCGCCGCGCGGATCGAGGCGGAGATCTTCGAAACGGGCCTAACCGAACGGATCGACGAGATCCTCGCGGATCGCCGCCGATGAGCGTCCGGGAGGCCGCCGAGCATGCCGCCGTGCGGGGGGCGATGGCGGCGCTCTCGGTGATCCCGGACGGCGCGCGCTCGCGGCTCGCCCGCTCGGCGGCGCGCCTGTATTACCGGCTCGGGCGGAACCGCCGCGCGATCGCGCTCGCCAATCTCCGGCTCGCCTTTCCGGCTCTCTCGGACGAGGAACGGAGCGCCATCGCGCGCCGCTGCGCGGAGAATTTCGGCGGCGTCTTCTTCGACTTTCTCGCGGCGACGAAGTTGTCGCGAGACGCGCTGCGCGAGGCCGTCGCGATCGAGGGAGGGGAGAACTACCGCTCGGCGGTGGCGCGCGGCAAGGGGGTCTTCCTCCTCTCGGCGCATTTCGGGAACTGGGAGATCGGCGCCCTCGCGGCCGGGCTGCTCGGCGACCCGATCGCGTCGGTCGTCCGGCCCCTCGACAACCCCCGCCTCGATCGCGAGCTCTCCCGCCTGCGAGGGAAGTTCGGCAACCGGACGATCGGAAAGAAGCACGCGGCGCGGGAGGTCCTGCGCGAGATGCGCCACGGAGGGACCGTCGCGATCCTGATCGACCAGAACGTCCTCGCGCGGGAAGCCGTCTTCGTCCCGTTCTTCGGCCGGCTGGCGGCGACCTCTCCCGCCCTCGGGCTCCTCCAGAAGAAGACCGACGCGGCGGTCGTGCCCGTGTTCTGCCGCCCGCGGGGACGAGGCCGCTACGCGCTTCGCTTCGAGCGGCCGATCGTGATCGGCGACCTGCCGGAGGGGGAGAGGAGCGCCGAGGCGCTCACGGCGCGGTACACCCGGGTGACGGAGGACGCCGTCCGGGCCGAGCCCGCGCTCTGGCTCTGGATGCACAACCGGTGGAGGACCCGGCCCGCGGGAGAGACCGCGTGAAGCGGGTCGTCATCGGTCCGAACTGGCTGGGCGACGCGGTGATGGCGCTCCCGTTCCTTCGGGCGCTCCGGAAGCACGATCCGGAGGGCAGGCTCGTCGTGCTCGCCCGGCGCTCGACGGCGCCCGTCTTCTCGATGAGCGGGACGGCCGACGAGATCTGGACGACGCGGGGGCGGGACGTCGGCGGGTTCTGGACGGATGCGCTCCGCGGCCGGCAGGCGGGGGCGGACGAGATATGGGTGCTTCCGCATTCGTTCCGCTCCGCGCTCCTCGCGTTCGCGATGGGAGGCGGGCGGCGCCTCGGCTACGCGACCGACGGGCGCGCGTTCCTCCTCACCGAACCCGTTGCTCCGCCGGATCCCACCGCCCATCAGCTCCGCGACGAGGATCGATTGCTCGCGGCCGGGGGCGTCGCGCCCGACGACGCGCCTCCGCGCCTGGAGGTTCCCCGCGCGCTCTCCGACGAGGCGGCGCGCGAAATCGCGTCGTGGCAGCTCGGACCGCGGCCGATCTTCCTCGCGCCCGGGGCCGCGTTCGGTCCGACGAAGCTGTGGCCGGCGGAGCGGTTCGCTCTCCTGGCGGACGCCCTCCTCGATCGCGGCGAAAAGGCGGCGCTCGTGATCGGCCCCGACGAGGTCGAGCTCGGGCGGCTGATCGCGCGCCGGGCGCGACACCGGATCCCTCTTCTCGGGGCCGAAGTCGACACGGGAAGGCTCGCGGCGCTCCTGTCCGCGGGGAAGCTCCTCATCGGGAACGATTCGGGGCCCGCCCATCTGGCCGCCGCCGTCGGAACGCCGGTCGTCGTCTTCTTCGGACCGACCGACCCGGGCCGCACGGCGCCCCGCGGCGCTCCGGTCGTGGTGCTCGACCGCTACGTGTTCTGCTCTCCCTGCTATTTGAAGAAGTGTCCGTACCAGCACGAGTGCCTGGAGGAGATCACCGTCGAAATGGCGCTCGACGCCGCGTCGAGAATGCTCGAGGAAACTGCATAATACACGAAAACGGACGGCCGGCGAGCCGGTCCGCACGAGTCGCGTGTCCGAGTCGACGGTCGGACCATGAGGCGCGGCGAGGCGCGAGTCCGCATCGAACTCCGGCCCGATTCGTCGCGTCGACCCTCCGATCGAGAACTGTCCCGGGAGTGCTGCGGATCGCGCCGCCGCTCGTGAGCGCGGAGGCGGAACGCTCGATGCTCCTCCGGCCATGAAAAAGGGCCCCGCTTGCGCGGGGCCCGAAGCACTCACCGTTTGCCGGAACGGTAATCAGTTGGTTTTCGGAGCGGCTTCCGTCGTCGTCGACTTGGAGTCGGTCTTGGTCTCCATCTTGGAGCCGTCCTTCTTCATCGACTTCTTGTGGGTGGCGTGCTTCTTGGTGGTCTTCTTGGTGGTTCCGGCCTCGTCCTTCTTCATTTCCGAGGTCGTGGACTTCGTCTCGGTCGTGGTGGTCGACTTCGCAGCGTCATCGGCGAAGGCGGCGACGGAGAGGGCGAGAATTCCGGCGGCGGCGAGAGCAATGAGCTTCTTCAAGATGGAACCTCCATATCTCCCGTTGGGTTGATGAGGTGGGAGATGACAGACCTCGGCGGGGGAGATTAGAAAGTTTCGGGCCAACCCGGGTACCGGGTGGGCGACCGAGCTAAATATGTGATATCAAATGTCTAACGTGCGGCATGGGCGGCTTCCCGCCCCCTTTTTCGGTCCGGAATTAAACATTTTGCGCGGCGCGATAACCGAAAGCGTGCAGTCCAGGACCCTCGCCTCGCGCGGCGGCGCGGGACCTCCGGGAAGGGGACCGGCCGGTCGCGCCCGCATGATTGCCGGGGTCCGCGCCGGGGGACCTAATCGGTGAGTTCGACGTTCCAGTACGCCACGTCCAGGAAGTTCCGCCACGACGCGTGCCAGCGGGCCCGCGTGAACTGCCCGACGGGATTCCAGCGCGGCCGCTCCGGAGGAGCGATCAGGCGGATCCCCGCTTCCGCGGGCGTTCGGCTCCCCTTCCGGACGTTGCAGGAAAGGCACGCGCAGACGACGTTCTCCCACGACGAGATTCCGCCGCGGGAGAGCGGGAGAACGTGGTCGAGCGAGAGCTCCGAGGAAGGAAACCGGCCGCCGCAGTACTGGCAGCGATTCCCGTCGCGGAGATAGATGTTGTGCCGCGAGAACTTCACTTCCCGGCGGGGCAGCCGGTCGTAGTTCTTGAGCAGGATCACGCGCGGGACGAGGATCGCCCGCGAAGGAGTGAGCACGACGTCCTCCGTCGGCTGCGCCGGGATGTCGCACCAGTGCTCCCACTCGTAGGTCGAGTAGTCGGGGAGGACCGCTTTCGCGTGTCCCTTGTAGAAGAGGGAGAGGGCGTTTCTCGCCGTCGTCACGCGGAGCGCCTGGAACACGCGGTTCAGGACGAGGACCTCGGAATCGAGCATTCCCCGCGATTTTACCAGCGGGGCGCGGCTTTCGGTAAGATTTCCGGGTGTCCTCGCCCGACAACGTGCGCTCCCGGCTCGTCTCGCTCGTCGATCGCTTCGCGGGGAAGAGGATCGCGGTCGCGGGCGATTTCGTTCTCGACCGCTTCGTCCACGGGCTCCCGAAGCGGATCTCGCGCGAGGCGCCGGTGCTGATCCTCGCGTGGTCGCGGGAGGAGAACGTCCCGGGCGGCGGCGCGAACACGGTCGCCAACATCGCGGCCCTGTCGGGCGATCCCGCGCCCGCCGGCGCCGTCGGCGCCGACCCGGAAGGGCGAGAGATCGCCGCCCTGTTCGAGCGCGCGGGGGTCGACCCGTCCCGCCTGGTCGAGGTCGAGGGGTACGCGACGCCGACGAAGACGAGGATCCTCGGCGGCGGCGTCCATTCGATCCGCCAGCAGGTCGTGCGGATCGACCGCGAGGACGTCCTCCCCGAGGATCCCTCGCTTTCCGCGAAGCTCCGCGAGAACGTTCGGCGCGCCGCCGCGGACGCATCGATCCTGGTTCTCTCCGATTACGGATACGGCAGCAGCCGTCCGGAGTGGGTCGCGGCCGCCCGCGACGTCAATCCCGCGATTCGCGTCCTCGTCGACTCGCGCTTCCGCCTGACCGAGTACGCCGGCGCCGATGCCGCGACCCCCAACGAGGAAGAGCTCGAGCGCGCCGCGGGCGAGACGCTCGGCGACTCCGAGGAACGGTTCGAGCGCGCCGGGCGCGCCCTCCTGGGCCGGCTCGCTTCCCCCGCGCTCCTGGTGACGCGGGGAAGCCGCGGAATGGCGCTCTTCCGCCGGGAGCGGCCGACGTTGTCCATTCCCGTGTCCGGTACGTCGCAGGTCGCCGACGTGACCGGTGCGGGCGACACCGTGATGGCGACGTTCGCCCTCGCGCTCGCGGCGGGCGCGAACGAGGCCGAGGCGGCGCTCCTCTCGAATTTCGCCGGCGGGATCGTCGTCATGAAGACGGGAACCGCCACTCTCACCCCGGCCGAGCTCCGCGAGGCGATCGAGCGGGATCGGGCCGTGATTCCCGCGGTGATCTCGAGCGGCGGGATCTGAGGCGACGGCGCGTTCCTCTGAAAACCGGCGTTCCTCGGAACCTTTCGGGTATCCTTCCTTCGTGGCGCAGATCCTGTCCCGTCGACAGGCCGCCGACGCGGCGGAAAAGCTTCGGCGGGAAGGTCGGAAGCTCGTCTTCGCCAACGGCGCCTTCGATCTCCTCCACGTCGGCCACGTCCGCTATCTCGAAGCCGCGCGCCGCGAGGGAGACTTCCTCGTCGTCGGCGTCAATTCCGATGCTTCCGTGCGCCGGCTCAAGGGGGAGGGGCGGCCCATCCTCCCGGAAGGAGAGCGCGCCGAGCTCGTGGCCGCGCTCCGCTGCGTCGACGCGGTCGTCGTGTTCGACGAATCCTCTCCGGCGGCGCTGATCGGCGAGCTGCGGCCTTCGGTCCACGCGAAGGGAACGGACTACACGCCGGAGTCCGTCCCGGAGCGCGCCGCGGTCGAGGAAGCCGGGGGGCGCGTCGTGATCGTCGGAGATCCGAAGGACCACGCGACGACGGCGCTCGTCGCGCGGCTGCGGGGCGCGAAGTGAACGTCGTGATCGTCCGGCTCTCGGCGATGGGCGACGTCATCCACTCGCTTCCGCTCGCGGCGAACCTCGCGCGGGCGGGGCACCGCGTCGCCTGGGCGGTCGAGAAGCCCTTCGCGCCGCTCCTCGCGGGAAATCCCTCCGTGGCGCTCGTCATCGACGTGCAGACGCGGCGCTGGCGCCGCCGGCCGTGGCGATCCGCGGCGTACGCCGAGATCGGATCGGCGCGCTCCGCGCTCCGCGCCTTCGGCGCCGACGCCGTCCTCGATCCGCAGGGAAACGAGAAGTCCTGGGCCGTCGCCCAGTTCGCCCGGGCGCCCCGCGTCGTGCTCGACGACCGGAGCGTCCGCGGCAACTGGACGCGCCGGCTCTCCGCGGTTCGCGTGCGTCCCGGCGATTCCGCGCGCCACGTCACCGACCGGGTCATGGCGCTCCTCGCTCCCCTCGGCGTTCCCGTCCGGAAGGCCGCCCCCGACGCGCGCTATCTCCTCGCGGGAGAGCATCGCGAGGCGGACGCCTTCCTCGCGCGGCTGCCGCGTTCCTTCGCGCTCTACCATCCGGGCGCGGGATGGGCGAACAAGAGCTGGGGAGAGGAGCGGTTCGCCGCCCTGGCCGAGCGGGTCCGGACCGCGCGGGGAATCTCCCCGGTCGTTTCGTGGGGCCCGGGAGACGAGCCCCGCGCGGAGGCGCTCTCCCGGCGCCTGGGCGCGCCTTCGATTCCCCCGCTCGACTTCCGCGGTCTCGCCCGCGTGGCCGCCGGAGCGGCGTTCTTCGCGGCGGGCGACACGGGACCGCTCCACCTCGCGGATGCGCTCGGCGTTCCGACGGTCGCCCTGTTCGGTCCGACGGATCCCGTCCGCAACGGGCCGTACCGGCGAAACGGCGTCGAGTTCTCTTCCTCCCTGCGCTGCGCGCCCTGCAACGACCGATACCGCGAGACCAAGCCGTGTCTGGCGGGAACGTCGCCGGAAGACGTCGCGCGCGCGGTCTTCGCGCGGTTCCCGGCCGCGTGAACGGGCGCCGCGCCGCCGCGGCGCTCCTCTTCACGGTCGCGGCCGGGATCGGCGTGCGAACGGCCCGGTCCGCCGAGGCGCCTCCGTTCGTCGGCGAGACGCTGCGCTACGCGATGTCGTGGAAGATCTTCGCCGGCGGGATCATGACGATCTCGGTCTCGGAGCCGATCGTCTTCGAAGGAAAACCGGC
>DASTIQ010000147.1 GCA_035717485.1 Thermoanaerobaculia bacterium
AAGCGTCCGCGAGCAGGGCGGGCGCGATCGCGCCGTAGGACGCCTCGCCGACGCCGACGGCCGCGCGCGCCGAGAAGAGGGCGAAGAAGCTGCGCGCGAGGCCGCCCGCCGCCGTCGCGACGCTCCAGACCGCGATTCCGACTCCCAGGAGCGGCGGCCGGGACCGGCGGTCGCCGAGCACGCCGAAGACGGGCGAGGCGGCCATGTACACGACCACGAACGCCGTGACGAGGGACCCCAGCTGGAGGTCGGATGGATGGAGCTCGGAATGGCGGAGGCTCTCGACGAGCGCCGCCACGACGTACCGATCGAGATAGTTGAACAGGTTGATGAGCGTCAGGATCGCGAGAGCGCCGCGGGCGGAGCGAAGGAGGCTCGATCGGGAGGCCATGAGGGTCCCGCGATGCTAGTGTTCCCGGCGCGAAATAGCGACACCGCGAAACGGATCTCCCCGGGGATAAGGGATCGTGAAGAAGGCTCCCGGCGCTCCCGCGCGGAGTTACTATCGGGCCGATGAGCCGCCGCCGCGCCCTCGTCGTCTTCACCCGGAGCCCGGAGGCCGAGGCGCGCGCGAAGGGATTCTCGTCTGCTTCGGCGGCACCCCTCTTCCGCGCCCTTCTCGACTCCTGGGTCCGTCTCGCCCGCGAGACCGGCACGGACCTGGTCCTCGCGTCTCCCGCGGCGTGCCGCCGCCGGCTGGAAGGCTCCGGCATCGCTCCGGAGGCTCGCTTCCTCACGCAGCGCCGGGCCGCGTTCGGCGAACGGGTCGCGGCGATTTTCCGCGAGACCTTCGCCCTCGGATTCGAGTCGGTCGTGCTCGTCGGCGCGGACGGGCCGGCGATCGAACCGCGCGACCTCCGCCGCGCGTTCGCGGCGGCCGAGGCGGGCGAGGTCGCGCTCGGGCCCGCGAACGACGGGGGGGTCTATCTGATCGGGATGGATGGACGGGACGCGGATCTCGCCCGGTGTCTCCGGCTCCGGGACCCGCGGGCGCTCGTTTCCCTCCTTTCGGCGGCGGCGGACCGCCGCCGCGGCGTCGTCCTCTTCGCGCCGCGCCGGGAGATCGATTCGACTCTGGACGCGGTCCGCGTTCGCGGTCTCGCGGGCGTCGACCCCGACTGGTCGGACTATCGGCTTCTCCTCGAGCTGGCGCTTCGGCCGGCATGCCCCGCTCGGCGCCTCCATCGGCCGGCGGCGCCGGCGCCCTTCTCGCTCGGCCGCGCGCCGCGCGGACCACCCGCCGCCTGACGCGTCGCGCCCTCACCTTTTTTTCTGCAGGAGGTCCCATGACCGTTCTCGCCGAGAGAACTCCGCTGTTCGTTCCGCCGCTCGATCGATTCGAGACCGGCGGGCGGACCTATGCGATCGACGCGGCCGCTCCGAACTGGATCGCCGTCGACGAGCCGGGAGCCGCCGTGCTCGACGCCATCGCGGCCGAGCCCGGGATCGCTTTCGGGACGCTCGTCGCGCGCCATGCGCGGGAACGCGAGCGGGAAGCCGGCCGGGCGTGGCTCGAAATACACGATTTCGTTCGCGCGCTCGACCGCGCCGGCTTTCTGGCGCCGGAGCCGTTCCGCCGGCCGGAATACCCGGGCCGTGCCGCGCTCGCCTCGCCCGAGGGTCTCCGCGAGCTCTGGATCCAGGTCAACAACGCCTGCAACCTCTCGTGTGCGCACTGCCTCGTCTCCTCCGGGCCGGGCGGCGATCCGGGGATCGAGCCGGAAGCGCTCCGGCGCCTCGTCGACCGCGCCTCGGCGATGGGTCTGGAGAGGCTCTACGTCACGGGAGGGGAGCCGTTCCTGCGGCGCGACCTCTTCGCTCTCCTCCGCCGGGCGACGGAGGACCTCGGGGTCGAGGCGATCGTCCTGACCAACGCGACGGTGTTCGCCGGCGCGGTTCGCGAAGGGCTCGCCGGGCTCGACCGCCGGTTCGTGAAGTTCCAGGTCTCGGTCGACGGAGCCCGGCCGGAGACGAACGATCCCGTGAGGGGCGCCGGCACGTTCCGGCGCGCCGTCGAGGGAGCCAGGATCCTGGCCGATCTCGGTTTCGACGTCGCGCTCACGACGGTCGCGACGGAAGACAACGTCGGCGAGCTCGAGCGGCTCCCCGCGATCGCGCGGGCCGCGGGCGCCCGCAGCCAGCACCTGATGTGGAGTCACCGCCGCGGCCGGGCGTCCGTTTCGGGAAACGGTTTTTTCCCCGGGAGGGAGGCCCTGATCGACGCGGTGGCGCGCGTGGCCGAAGCCTCCGGCGCGGAAGGAATCGCCTTCGACAATCTCGAGAGCGTCCGCCGGCGCGTCAACGGCGTTCCCGGAGTGAAGTACGACCTCGGAAACGCGGGATGGGATTCGGTGTGCGTGTACGCCGACGGAGCGGTGTACCCCTCCGCGGCCCTCGCGGGAGAGCCCGCTCTCCGCTGCGGCGACGCGCTCCGCGAAGACCTGGCCGACATCCTCGAGGGCTCGCCCGTCGTGCGCGCGCTGCGCGCCGCGACGATCGCCCGGAAGCCCTCGCTCGCGGCCGATCCGTTCCGGTTCCTCACCGGGGGAGGGGACGTCGAGCATGCCTGGTGCTTCACGGGAGACTTCCTCGGCGACGATCCGTATTACCCGATCACGGTGGCGCTCGCGCGGTCCGTGATGGAGGATCTCGGCCGGGAAAAGAGCGCGCGGCGCAACGAACGGTCGGGATATCCGGCGCCCCTCGTTCTCCACGCGATGGGGGAAGGCGCGGTCGCCTGTGGAACCGCCGACGGGGCGCTCGCGGACCGCCCCGTGCTCACGCTCCACTCGAACTGCGTCCTCTCCTTCGACGTGGATCGCCCCCGGGCGAAGGTGCGCGCCTTCTACGGCGCCGCCGCCGAGAAGCCCCGGCCGGAGCTCTGTTGCCCCGCGAAATACGACGACTCGCTGGTCTCGCACATCCCGAAGGACGTGCTCGACCGGTTCTACGGGTGCGGATCGCCGATCGGCGCCGCGGCGATCCGGAAAGGGGAGACGGTGCTCGACCTCGGTTCG
>DASTIQ010000148.1 GCA_035717485.1 Thermoanaerobaculia bacterium
CACGCCTGTTTTCGTGGGACGGCGAGAAGCTCAAGTTCGACGGATCGGACCCGAAGCTCGCCGACGGCGAATCCGCCGCGCGGATCCGCCGCGAGGTCGAGAGCGCCCCGTGGACCGTCGAGCGGGTCGAGAAGTCGGAGCGGAAGAAGTCCCCTCCTCCGCCGTTCATCACGTCCCAGCTCCAGCAGGTCGCGTCCCGGCGGCTCGGGTTCTCGGTGCGACGCACGATGCAGGTCGCGCAGCGTCTCTACGAGGGAAGGGAAGTCCCGGGTCGCGGGACGGTCGGCCTCATCACCTACATGCGCACCGACTCGACGCGAACCTCCGACGACGCGCTCGCCGCCCTCCGCGAGCACATCGCGGCGACGTACGGAGCCGAGTACCTTCCCGAATCGCCGCGCTTCTTCAAGTCCCGCGCCGGCGCGCAGGAAGCGCACGAGGCGATCCGCCCGACGATGATGGACCTCCCTCCGTCGGCGCTCGCCGGCGCGCTCTCGTCCGAGGAGGCGAAGCTCTATCGGGTGATCTGGGAGCGCTTCGTCGCCTCGCAGATGAACCCGGCGATCTCCGACGTCGTGACCGCCGACATCGCGGCGGGCCGCGCGCGGTATCGGGCGACCGGTTCCACCGTCCGGTTTCCGGGGTATCTCGCCGTGTACGGCGTCGCCGAAGAGGACGACGACGGGGCGGAAAAGGAGGGGAGCTCCGCGGTTCCTCCGCTCTCGGAGGGAGAGGCGCTCCGGGTGGCCGCGCTTTCGCCCGAGCAGCACTTCACGCAGCCCCCGCCGCGTTTCAACGAGGCTTCGCTCGTGAAGTACATGGAGGAGAACGGCATCGGCCGCCCCTCGACGTACGCGGAAATCCTCCGGAAGATCGAGGACCGGGAGTACGTCCGGAAGAAGGACAAGCGTTTCTACCCGACCGCGCTCGGGAGGGTCGTCATCGAGATGCTCATCCCCTACTTCGACGATTTCTTCGAGACCGGCTACACGGCGCGTCTCGAGGAGGAACTCGACCAGGTGGAGGAGGGGAAACTCACCTGGACGAAGGCGCTCGCCGACTTCGACAAGAAGTTCAGCAAGGACCGCGACCGCGCCCTCGCGAAGATGGTGTCGCAGAAGGCGGGCATCCCGTTGAAGGACGCGCGCAAGGCGTTCGGGTTCGCGCTCGTTCCGGAGATCGCGGACACCTGCCCGAACGACGGCAAGCCGCTGAAGCTCCGGATGGGGAAGAACGGCCTCTTCATCGCCTGCTCGGGGTATCCGGACTGCGAGTTCACCTATCACGTGCCCGAGACGGAGGAGGACGCGACCGACCTCTCGGAGTACGAGAACCAGAGCTGCGAGGAGTGCGGCTCGCCGATGAAGCTCCGCCAGTCCGGAGACCGCCCGTTCCTCGGATGCTCCGCGTATCCGAAGTGCCGGAACACGGTCGCGATCGCGGCGGCGGCCAGCCGGGCGGCCGCGGAGCCCCAGCTGACCGGAGAGAAGTGTCCGGAATGCGGCGGCGACCTCGTCAGGAAGCGCGGCCGCTTCGGGGAGTTCGTGGCGTGCGGGAACTATCCGAAATGCAAGTACCGCCCGCCGAAGCCGGTCGTCGAGACCGGCGTCTCGTGTCCGAAGGACGGAGGCCGCATCATCGAGCGCCGCGGCCGGTTCGGATTCTTCTATCCGTGCGCGAACTATCCGAAGTGCGACTTCGCGTTCCGCCACAAGCCGATCCCGGAGCCGTGTCCGCAGTGCGGCCGCCCGTACGTGCTGCAGAAGAGCACGAAGAAGGAAGGGACCTTCCTGTTCTGCGACAACCCGGAGTGTGCCTACCGGAAGAATCTGTCGAAATAAGGGAAATCGCTCCGGGTTTCTTCTACAATGTGTTCTCCAACGGAGGGGACGTGAGTTCAGCAGAAAAGCTGTCCTGCGCCGCGTGCGGCAAGGAAGGGATCATCTACATGCACGAAGGCTCGCCGTACTGCCCCTCCTGTCTCTCCAAGAAGCGGCCGCCGCTCCGGTACACGGGTCCCGAGAGACGGCGTCGCCAGGTTCCCACCATGTATCTCCGCCGCGAAGGGGACTTCAAGGGGAAGAAGCCCGCCAAGGGCTGACGGGCCCCGTTCTTGCAATCGGCGGCGCTCGATGAGCGCGCCGTCCCGTTGCGATCTCTGCGGACGCTCCGGGCTCCTCTATCTCGTCGAGGGCCGCCCCTGCTGTCCATCCTGCATGTATCGCCAGCGGCCGCCGCTCGAATACGCCGGCCCGGAGCGGCGGTCGTCGCCCGTTCCGACCCTCTTCACGCGCCGCTCGGAAGACGTCCGCCGCGGCCGCACCTTTTCCCGCTAGCCCGGCAGGAGCGCGAAGGCGCGCACCGGGAACGTGCCGAACCGCCGCACCCGGGGGGGGACGGCGAAGAAGCGGAAGCCGGAATCGGGAAGGGCGCCGAGCCCCGTCAGGTGCTCGACGATCGGAATGCCCCGGGCAAGGAGCGCCGAGTGCGCGGGCCTCTCGCCTCCTTCGATCCGATCGATGTTCAGGGAGTCGATTCCGACGAGCGCGGGCTCGCCTTCCGCCAGGCGCGCCGCGGCTTCGCCGGTCACGTGCGGGTGCGCGCCGGAGTCGAGATAGGCGGGAGTTCCCCAGTGCCGGTCCCAGCCCGTGTGGATCAGAACCGCCTGGCCGCGGATCTCGATTCCGTCGAAGACGCCGGGCCCGATCGCGGTCCTTCCCCGCGCGCGAACGACGATTCCGGGCAGATCCGCGATCCGGTCCAGCGGGAGATCGGAAAGGTCCGCGGCTCCCGCATAGCGGTGGAAAGGGGAATCCAGGTACGTTCCCGTGTTGCCGACCATCGCGATTCGTCCGATCTGGAACTCGGTGCCCGGCGCGTAGCGCGAGCGCGACTCCTCGCGGCCGAGATGCTCCGAGATCTCGGGCGCCGGCAGGCCCGGGTAAGTGAGCATCCCCGCAGCGATCGTGTGGGAGAGGTCGACGAAGATCACGGGCGGCGGGAACGGCGTCAGTCGACCTTGAGCACGGCGAGGAACGCTTCCTGGGGGATGTCGACACGCCCGACCCGCTTCATCCGCTTCTTTCCCTCTTTCTGCTTCTCCAGGAGCTTGCGCTTCCGGGTGATGTCGCCGCCGTAGCACTTGGCGAGCACGTTCTTGCGCATCGGCGAGATGGTCTCGCGGGCGACGATCTTCGCGCCGATGGCCGCCTGGATGGCGACCTCGAACATCTGGCGGGGGATGATTTCCTTCATCTTGCGGGCGAGCTCGCGCCCCTTGAGCGGCGCCTCTTCGGCGTGGACGATCAGGGACAGGGCGTCGACCGGCTCACCGTTGACGAGGATGTCGAGCTTCGCGAGCTTCCCCTCGCGATAGCCGGCGAGCTGGTAGTCGAAGGAGGCGTACCCCTTCGAGAGCGACTTCAGCTTGTCGTAGAAGTCGAGGACGATCTCGTTCAGCGGGAAGTCGTAGGTCAGGACGACGCGGTTGGCCGAGAGGTACTCCATCGACTTCTGCGTCCCGCGCCGCTCCTCGCAGAGCTTCAGCAGCCCCCCGAGGAAGTCGTCGCGCGTGATGATCGTCGCGCTGATGTACGGCTCGTCGATCCGCTCGATGTTCTGCGGCGGCGGAAGCTTCGCCGGATTGTCGACCTCGATCACGTCGCCCGACGTCGTCCGCACGCGGTAGCCGACCGACGGCGCGGTCGTGATGAGGTCGAGGTTGAACTCGCGCTCCAGACGCTCCTGGACGATGTCCATGTGGAGGAGCCCGAGGAAACCGCAGCGGAATCCGAACCCGAGGGCGGACGAGGTTTCCGGTTCCCACGAGAACGACGCGTCGTTCAGGCGCAGCTTCTCCATCGCGTCTCGGAGAGCCGGGTAGTCGTCGGCATCGGTCGGGAAGAGGCCCGAGAAGACCATCGGCTTGGCTTCCTCGAATCCGGGAAGCGGCTCCGCCGTGGGGTGACGGGCGTCGGTGATCGTGTCTCCGATCTTCGTGGAATGCAGGTCCTTGATGTTCGCCCAAAGGAACCCGACTTCTCCCACGGAGAGCGCGTCGACCCTCTCGGCCTTCGGAGAAAAGATGCCGACCTCCTCGACCTCGACTTCCTGGCCGGTGTTCATGAACCGGATCTTCTTCCCGGCCGCGAGGGTCCCGTCGAGGACGCGAACGAGAGAAGTGACGCCGCGGTAGGGGTCGTACCAGGAGTCGAAGAGCAGCGCTTTCAGCGGAGCCTTCGGGTCCCCCTTCGGCGGCGGGATCCGCTCGACGATGCGTTCGAGGACCTCGGCCACCCCCGTGCCCTGCTTGGCCGAGACGAGGACCGCGTCGTGCGCCGGGAGACCCACGACCTGCTCGATCTGCTCCTTCGCCTTCTCGGGTTCGGCCGACGGCAGATCAATCTTGTTGATGATCGGGACGATTTCGAGATTGTTGTGGATCGCGAGATACGCGTTGGCGAGCGTCTGCGCCTCGACGCCCTGGGTCGCGTCGACGACGAGCACCGCGCCCTCGCACGCGGCGAGCGAGCGGGAGACTTCGTAGGAGAAATCGACGTGCCCGGGAGTGTCGATCAGGTTGAACGTATAGGTCTTGCCGTCGCGCGCGGGATAGCGGAGCGTGACGGAGCGCGCCTTGATCGTGATGCCGCGCTCCTGCTCGAGCTCCATGTCGTCGAGCATCTGTTCGCCCATCTCGCGTTCCGAGACGGCGCCGCAGAGCTGGAGGATGCGGTCCGACAGCGTCGTCTTGCCGTGGTCGATGTGCGCCACGATCGAGAAGTTGCGGATGAGCTTCGGGTCCGTCATTCGAACCGCTGATCATATGGGAAAAACCAGGAGTTGCGCTGCCGGCGGGACGGGAGGAGGAGCGGTCGGCCCTCCTCGCGAGGCCGGGCGCGAACCCGGCGCTCACCGGAGTCCGACCGTCCCCGCAACGATCGGCGCGCAGAGCGGCTCACCGCGGCCGGGCTTTCAGGAACTCGACCGTCCTCGCGATGATCTCGCGCGAACGGGCGTCGGCGCTATCCGAAGAGGCGTGCCGTCGAGAATCGAATCGCCCTCGCGATGGTCGCGCGCGACCGGAAGCGGCTCATCGGAGCCGGGCTTTCAGGAACTCGACCGTCCTCGCGATGATCTCGCGCGAACGGGCATCGTCGTCGAGGAAATCGAATCCGTGCCGGCCGCGGGGATGGTTCATGACGTCGATCTCCGCGTTGGCCGCGAGCGCCTCCGAGACGAACCGGTCGATCGACGCGTTCATGAACGGATGATCGAGGCCCGCGCGGGCCACGAGGATCGGCGCCGTGCGGCCCTTCTCCGCCCGCACGTGATGAGCCGGGGAGAATTCCCGCCGCATGTCGTCGGTGATCGAAGGCGAAGCCCCCGGCGCCTTCTCCCGGATGTCGAGCGCCGCATAGAACGCGACGATCGCGCGGACGTGGGCCGGCGCACCCTTCAGCGCGAGGGAGAGGAGCGGCCCGCCTCCGGAGAAAACCCACACCGCGACGCGATCCCGGTCGATTCCGAGGTCGTCGGCCTGCTCTCGAACGTGCGCGAGAGCGGCGGCGACGTCGTCGGCCGCGTCCGGCAGGCGATCGGGCGCGAGGAACCGGTGGTCGAAGGCGACGCCGACCAGCCCCGATGCCGCGAGCAAGCGCCCGTACGACGTGAAGACCCCCATGTTCTTCGCTCCGAGCTTCGGGATCGGTCCGCCGTGGACCAACAGGACGAGGGGATGCCGGCCCGCCGGCGCGCCGCCCGGGCGATAGACGTCCATCGCCAGCGGCTCGCCTCCGGGGGAGGCGTAAGTCCGGTTCCGCTCGACGGAGACCGCGTCCATACCGCGGACCCGATGGACGATCTCCATCCGGATCAGCTGCTCGAACGGCGGCATCTCGGGCATCACTTCTCCTTCACGGCGAGATGGAGACGCAGGACGCGCGAGAGCTCGGCTTTCAGGGCCCGGTCGGCGCGCCTCGGGGCGAGCGCGCTCTCCGCGAAGACGATCGTGTCGCGCGTGACGCTGTCGGCGATCTGGATCGCGAACGGAATCGCTTCCGCCGGGCGCGGATGGCCGATCTGGCCGCGGCGCGTCTCGAGGAGCGCGGTCAATCGCTCGACCAGGATCCGGTTGAGCCGCGCGCTCCGGCGGGCGAATGCCGACTCCGGGTTCGAACGCACGTACAGGGCGAGGGCCCGCAGCAGCCCGTGGCGCTCCCGCCGTTTTTCGACGAGCCGGTCGACGACGGCATCGAGGATCTCGCCGGCCCCGGCGCGCCGCCAGCGGGCATCGGCGAGGAATTCCTTCCAGGAGGCGCGGCCGGCCTCGAAAAGGCGCTCGTCGAGCTCGTGGAGGAGTCCCTCCTTGCTTCGGAAGCGCGCGTAGAAGGCGCCGACCGACGAGCCGGCGCGCTCGACGATCTCGGCGACGCTCGCCTCCTCGAATCGCCGCTCGGCGAGGAGCTCCGCCGCGGCGGTCATCAGACGATCGAACGTCGCGCGGCTGCGGGCCTGCGTCGGGCGGCGGAGGCCGGCGGCGGGAGCGGGGCGGGACCTTCGGTGCATTCAGGAATTAGAATTCTGATTCTATTTCTCGTCAAGGGGGCCCGCCGCCGGCCGGGAAGCCCCCCCTTGACAGGTTTGCTAGGGTGGTTTCCGGGGCGAGCCGCGGCCGGCGGTCTCGCCTCCGCGCATTTTGGGACGAAAGGAATCGATTCATGGAAAACGTCAGGAAGATCGCCGGGGTGGTGGAGCCGATGGAGACGATGGACGGGGCCGGGGTCCGCCTGCGGCGGAGCATCGCGACGCCGGTGCTCGACTATCTCGACCCGTTCCTGCTCCTCGACCATTTCGGATCCGACGACCCGGACGAGTACATCGCGGGGTTCCCGATGCATCCGCATCGAGGGATCGAAACGGTGACCTACATGCTCGATGGCGTCGTGCGTCACCGCGACACGATGGGGCATGCGGGCGAGGTCGGCCCGGGAGACATCCAGTGGATGTCCGCCGGCGGCGGTCTCCAGCACGAGGAGATGCCGCAGATCCGGAAAGGGAGGCTCGAAGGCTTCCAGCTCTGGGTGAACCTTCCGGCGAAGCTCAAGATGTCCCGGCCCAGCTACCAGGAGGCCGCCGACCGCACGATCCCGGAGGTCGCCCATGGAAACGCGAAGATCCGCGTCGTCGCGGGGAAAGTGGGCGACGTCGACGGCGCGATCGCCGACATCGCGGCGAATCCGACGTATCTGGACGTCGACCTGCCGGGCAAGGAGCTCTTCGAATATCCCGTTCCCCGGGGACACGCGGCATTCGCGTACGTCTTCCGCGGAGAAGCGGTGATCGACGGACGTCCCGTCGCCGCGCCGAAACTCGTCGTCTTCGCCGACGGCGACTCGGTGTCGATTCGCGCGGGAGCGGAAGGGACGCGCTTCCTGCTGGTTTCGGGGAAGCCTCTGAACGAGCCGGTCGCGCGCTACGGGCCGTTCGTGATGAACACGCGCGAAGAGATCGGCCAGGCGCTGTCGGACCTCAGACGCGGCTGCTTCGAATGGCGAGGATGAGCAGGGGCGGATCTGCATCGAGCCGTCTTCAGAAGCCGCGATGTCCCGCGCTCGTGGCGAAGTAGACTCCCCTCATGGCGAGAGCCCATTCTGAAAAGGACGCCGTCGGGGC
This sequence comes from Thermoanaerobaculia bacterium, assembly GCA_035717485.1. Classification (NCBI taxonomy): domain Bacteria; kingdom Pseudomonadati; phylum Acidobacteriota; class Thermoanaerobaculia; species Thermoanaerobaculia bacterium. The sequence goes on from DASTIQ010000148.1 coordinate 7,675, forward strand.
GCCGGTGCCGCCGCCCGCCGTGCTCGCCGTCGCGATCCTCCTGGGATTCCTCCTCAACGTCTGGCAACCCTTCCCCCTGCCGATCCCGGTGATCCCGGCGCGCATCGCGGGCGGGATCCTGCTCCTCGGCGGTTTCGCGCTCGGTCTCGCGGCCGCCCGTGCCCTCGCGGAAGGGGGTTCCAGCCCGCTGCCGCATCGTTCCTCGGGCGCGCTGGTGGCCCACGGGATCTACCGGTGGACGCGCAACCCGATTTACCTCTCGATGGCGGTCTTGCTCGCGGGAATCGTCGTCCTCGCCCGGAGCGGATGGCACCTCTTGATGCTCGCGATCTTCCTGGGGATCGTCAACGGAACGCAGGTGCCGCGCGAGGAGCGCTACCTGGAAGCGAAGTTCGGCGAATCGTATCGGGCATATGCGCGTCGAACGCGCCGCTGGTTCTAGCCGCGACGCCCGGCGCGGGATCCCCGATCGTCAGGAATTCCGCGACACCCGAACACGACGTGCGGCAGGCCGGATGTCGTCTCCCGAAGGAGGAGTCGCTCGGTCTCGAGTCCGGGACTGCCGGCCACCGAACGGTCCGCTCAGAGGTAGCGTTCTTCGAGGACCGCGGTGTGATGCCGGGAGTGCCCGGTGATGATCGCCGCGAGCGCCCGGACGGAAACCGGGTTCCCGCTCGCGATCCCGGAACGGCTCCAGGCATCCGGATCGAGAGACTCGAAGAATCGCTGGTGCCCGCGCCGCACGAGATCGAACTCCGCGGCGAGGTCGGCGAGCGCGGTCGCCGCCGGGGCGCTCCGCATCACGTCGTCCTGCTCGAAACCGGGAAGGGGAGTTCCGACGTTTCGCGCGAACCAGAACGCTCGGAATCCGAACACCCGTTCCGTGTCGACGACGTGCCGGAAGACCTCGCGGATCGACCATTTTCCCGGTTCGTAGCGGTGCCCGGCGCGCGCCTCGGGAATCGAGCGGAGAAGAGACAAAGTCGCCGCGCGGTCGGCCTCGAGGGCGCCGGCCAGATCCTCTTCCGGCACTCGCGAAACGTATTTCTCGTAGTAGGAGGCGTATTCCGACGGCGCCGGTCGCCCGGCCGGGGCTGCTTTCATCGTTTCCTCCGCGGGGGGCAGACTATCAGGCCGCCCGGCCCGAGGTGCGGCCATTTTCGGGCGCGCGGCGGGACCGTTTCGATAGAGTCGCAGGCGTGAGGGAAACGGCGCGGGAGTACCTCGCGCGGATGGAGCGGTATCTCGGGGACGACGATCCCTTCGACGTCCTCCGGTCGACGCCGCGCGCTCTCCGCCGGCTCGTCGCGGGCGCGCCGCGGCGGCGGCTGACTTCCGGCCTCGCTCCGGGAAAATGGTCCGCGATCGAGATCCTGTCGCACCTCGCCGACGTCGACCTCGTGTGGGGCTACCGCATCCGCAAGATCCTGGAAGAGCCCGGAGCCCGGATCCAGCCGATGGAGCAGGACCGCTGGGTCGAGGAGTGCCGGTACGCCGAAGCGCGCGCGGACGAGGCGCTCGAGGCCTTCGCCGCGCTCCGCCGCGCCGGCGAGCACGGCTACTTCGGACGGCTCACGATCCGCAAGATCGTGAGGATGCTCGCCGGGCACGATCGCAACCATGCGGGACAGCTGCGCCGGATCCTCGGCTGACGTCCGGGCAAAACGTTCAAGGGGGCATCGCCCGAGGCGACGGTATCGTCGTCGCGACGCTACGCTCCGAGCGGCCAGCGCGACCGGGCGTTCACGGCGGCGAAGTCCTTCGGCCCCTCCCGGCGGAATCGCCGCAGCCCGGCGAACGCGATCATGGCGGCATTGTCGCCGGTGAGCGCCCGGTCCGGAAGGAAGACCTCGATCCCCCGCTCTTCCCCCCACCGCGCGATCGTCGCGCGGATCTCCGAGTTGGCGGCGACGCCCCCGGAGAGCGCCACCCGCTCGATCTCTTCGCGGCGGCGGACGGCCTCGAGCCGGTCGACGAGCTGATCGACGATCGAGCGCTGGAAGCCGGCGAGAAGGTCGGCGAGCTCGCCCGTCACCTCTTGCTCGCTCCGATCGCCTTCGAGCCCGCGGGCTTCGAATTCGCGGACGAGCTGCGATTTGAGTCCGGAGAACGTGAAATCGAGCGAGCCGTCGTTGAACCGGCCGACCTTGAAGGGAAAGCGGCGGGCGTTCGCGCGCGCCGCGATCCGGTCGACGATCGGCCCTCCCGGGTATCCGAGGCCCGCGCGCCGGGCCACCTTGTCGAACACCTCCCCCGGAGCGTCGTCGCCCGCGCGGGCGATCGGAACGATCGCGTCCTCCTCGACGCGCACGAGCTCCGAATGCCCTCCCGAGACGACGAGCCCGTGAAAGGGATGGGCGATCTCCCGGGCCGGTTCGCCCCGGACGGAGAGATAGGGGGAATAGAGATGGCCTTCGAGATGGGAGACGGCGACGAGCGGGAGCTCCCGCGCGAACGCGATCGCCTTCGCCGCGGAAAGCCCGACGAGGAGCGCGCCGATCAGCCCCGGCCCCGCCGTGACCGCCAGCAGGTCGACGTCGTCGAGCGCGATCGACGCCGACGCGAGGCTCTCCTCGAGGACGGTCGGGAGGTTCTCGAGGTGATGCCGCGACGCGATTTCGGGGACGACGCCCCCGTATCGGGCGTGCATCGCCATCTGCGAAGAGACGACGTTCGAGAGGATCCGGCCGTCGCCGTCGAGAACGGCCGCCGACGTCTCGTCGCAGGAAGTCTCGATCCCGAGCACCTTCATCGCCGCGGATCGTAGCGCACGGAAGCGAACCGGTGGCCGCGGAACGCGTCGGAAAAGGTCCCGTCGGGACGCCGGATCCCGTGATAAACGCATCGCGGGAGGACCCGATGTTCTACTGGTCGATGCTCTTCGTCGTCCTCGGAAACGTCCTGTACCACGTCGCGCAGAAGTCGATCCCCCGGGGTCTCGATCCGGTCTTCTCCGTGTTCGTCAGCTACGTCACGGCGCTGGCGCTCTCGGCGCTGCTCCTCCCGTTTGCCGCGGCGCGGCCCCTTCGCGCGTCGTGGAAGCAGACCAACTGGGCGAGCATCGGCGTCGGGGTGGGCGCGTTCGTCATCGAGTTCGGCTTCCTCTTCGTGTACCGGTCGGGGTGGAACATCAGCCTGGCGTCCTTCGCCGGAAGCGCGGCGCTCGCGGCGATCCTCGTGCCCGTCGGAGTGTGGATCTTCCGGGAACGGCTCTCCTGGGTGAACGTCGTCGGCCTGCTCTTCTGCCTGCTCGGGTTCTTCCTGGTCACGCGCCCGGCGGCTTCCTGACCGCGCGATAGGATTCCGTTCGTGGCGCAGCACGTCGGCATCGTCGCCTGCAGCGCGGAGGGGGCGGCTCTCTGCTACCGCACGATCGCGCTCGAGGCCCAGGCGACGATGGGGGAGCACGGCCATCCCCGCGTGACGCTCGATTCGATCCCGATGGCCGAGCACATGGACTTCATCCGGGCCGGCGACTGGGCGGGCGTCGGGGAGCTCCTGCTCGACTCGGCCCGGCGCGTGGCCTCGGCCGGCGCGACCTTCGCGATCTGCCCGGACAACACGGTGCACCAGGCGTTTCCGTACTTCGTCGCCCGTTCGCCGATTCCGTTCCTCCACATCGCCGAGGTCGTCGCGGACGAGGCGGCGCGGCGCGGCTTCCGGAAGCTCGCGATCCTCGGCACGCGGTATCTGATGGAGTCGACGGTCTATCCGGGAGCGCTCGCGCCGAGAGGGATGGGGTGGGAGATTCCGGACGCGGAGGACCGCGAGAGGATCAACACGATCATCTTCCGGGAGCTCGTCAACGGCGTCTTCCCGGAGGGCTCGCGCCTCTACCTCAACGACGTGATCGCGGCGCTCGCCGCCCGGGGCTGCGACGGCGCGGCTCTCGTCTGCACGGAGCTGCCGCTCATCGTTCGGCCCGACGACGCGCCGCTCCCCACGCTCGATTCGACCCGGCTCCTCGCGCGGGCGGCGATCGCGCGGGCGATCGACGGAAAGGAGATCCGATCATGACCCGCCCCGCCTTGAGCTCCCGTCTCGAAGGGTTCGGCACGACGATCTTTTCGGAGATGACGCGCCTCGCCATCGAACACGGCGCGATCAATCTCGCGCAGGGCTTCCCCGACTTCGACGGCCCGGAGTTCGCGAAGGAAGCGGCGATCGCGGCGATCCGGGCGGGCCACGGCCAGTATGCGCGCGTGACGGGGATCCCCGAGCTCCACCGCCGGCTCTCGGAGAAGTATCGCCGCGACTGGGGGCTCGACTATGCGGCCGACGCGGAGATCACGGTCACTTCCGGAGCCACGGAGGCGATCTTCGACGCGATCAACGGCGTCTGCGACGCCGGGGACGAGGTGATCCTCTTCGAGCCGTTCTACGACTCGTACAAGGCGAGCGTCGCGATGGCGGGAGCGAAAGCGGTGTACGTCACGCTCCGCGCCCCCGACTGGAAATTCGATCTCCGGGAGCTCGAAGGCGCTTTCTCGTCCCGGACGCGGGCGATCATGCTGAACACGCCGCACAATCCGACGGGGAAAGTCTTCTCCCGGGACGAGCTCGACGCGATCGCGCGCCTCTGCCGCGAGCACGACGTCGTCTGCGTGACCGACGAGGTGTACGAGCACCTCGTGTACGAGGGGAAGCACGTCCCGATGGCGTCGATTCCCGGCATGCGGGAGCGCACGATCACGATCTCCTCGTTCGGAAAGACGTTCTCGCTGACGGGATGGAAGATCGGCTGGGCGGCGGCGCCTCCGAATCTCACCGCGGCGGTCCGCGCGGCCCACCAGTTCGTCACGTTCGCGACCGCAACTCCTCTCCAGCACGCCGCGGCCTCCGCCTTCGAGGCGCCGCCGAGCTACTACGCCGATCTCCTCGCCTCGTATCGGAGGAAACGCGACTATCTCTCCTCCGAGCTCGCGGCGATCGGCTTCGACGTGCATCCCGCCCACGGGACGTACTTCTGCTGCGCGGGATTCTCGCGATTCCACGGCGGCGACGACGCCGCTTTCTGCCGGTGGCTGACGTCGGAGATCGGCGTCGCGGCACTCCCGCCGACGTCGTTCTACGGCAAGTCGGACGAAGGGAAGCGTTACGCGCGTTTCGCGTTCTGCAAGAAGGACGAGACGCTCGCCGAAGCCGTGAAGCGCCTTCGGCGAAACCTGACCCCCCCGGCTCCCTCTCCCGGCGGAGAGGGAGCGGCCCGGGCGGGTGTCCGAGGCTGAGGTTGCGCGTCGCCCTGGTGCAGTTCGATATCGCCTGGGAAGACGTCGTCGAGAACCATCGGCGGGTCGCGGAGAGGCTCGAGCGCGCGGCGCGGGAAGGCGCGAAGCTCGCGCTGCTGCCGGAGATGTTCCCGACGGGGTTCTCGATGGACGCCTCGCGGATCGCCCAGCCGCCCGGCGGAAGAACGGAGACCTTCCTGCGCGAGCGGGCCGCCGCGCTTTCCCTCTGGATCATCGGCAGCATTCCGGAAGCCGGGACGCCCGCGCCGCGGAACACCGCGCTCGTCGTGTCTCCCGGCGGCGCGGTCGTTCGCTATTCCAAGATCCATCCCTTCACCTACGCCGGCGAGCATCGGCACTACGCGGCGGGGGAGCGCGTCGTCACCGTCGACGTCGAGGGCGTGCGGGTGACGCCCTTCGTCTGCTACGACCTCCGGTTTCCCGAGCCGTTCCGCTTCGCCGCGCGGGAAACGGACCTCTTCGCCGTCGTCGCGAACTGGCCCGACGCGCGCCGGGAGCACTGGCGGACGCTGTTGCGGGCGCGGGCGATCGAGAACCTCGCTTACGTCGCGGGCCTCAACCGCGTCGGCGAGGGAGGGAAGCTCCGCTACGCCGGCGACTCGGCGCTGATCGATCCCTGGGGCGAGACGATCGTGGAGGGAGACGCCGCCGACCGGGTGCTCGTCGGCGACGTGGACCCGGCGAAAGTCGCGGAAGCGCGGGCGAAGTTTCCCGTTCTCGAGGACGTGCGGACGGAGGCCTACCGGCGGTAGGAGAGGCCGCTCACTTTCGCGGCTTTTCGGCTCTCTCTCCCACGTTCTTCCAGAGGAACGCCAGAATGTCGGTCGATTCCTCGATCTGCTTCGTGACGGAAGTCTCGCTTCCGAGGTCCCCGCCGCCGCCGTGACCTGCCCGCGTCTCGATCCGGATCAGGATCGGCGCCGCCCCGGCCTGCGCCGCCTGCATCGCCGCCGCGTACTTGAAGGAGTGGCCCGGAACGACGCGGTCGTCATGGTCGGCCGTGAGGACCAGCACCGCCGGATACTTCGTTCCCTTCCTGACGTTGTGAACGGGCGAATAGGCGTACAACCACTTGAACTCGTCCGGCTTGTCCGACGAGCCGTAGTCCGACGCCCAAGCCCAGCCGATCGTGAACTTCTGGTAGCGGAGCATGTCCATGACGCCGGCCTGGGCGATCGCGGCCCCGAAGAGCTCCGGATGCTGGTTGACGGTCGCTCCGACCAGGAGCCCGCCGTTGCTCCGGCCGTGGATGGCGAGGTGGTTCGAATTCGTGTATTTCTCCGCGATCAGCCACTTCGCCGCCCACGCGAAGTCGTCGAAAACGTTCTGCTTGTTCCCGAGCATCCCGGCCTCGTGCCACGCCTCGCCGTATTCCGAGCCCCCGCGGATGCAGGCGAGCGCGTAGAGACCTCCCCGCTCGATCCACGTCATCACGCGGGCGGCGTAGATCGGCGTCTGCGCGAGGTCGAAGCCGCCGTAGCCGTAGAGGAGCGTCGGCCGCTCGCCGGAAGGGGTCAGCGTCCCCTTCTTGCCGACGAGAAACATCGGGATCTTCGTTCCGTCCTTCGACGGATAGAAGACCTCCTTCGCATCGAAGTCCTCCGGCCGGAAGGGCGCCTTCGGCTCGCGAAAGACCGTGCTCCGTGCCGAGTCGAAGTCGTAGCGATAGATGCGGACGGGGAAGGCGAACGAAACGAACGAGTAGAACGTCTCGCGATCCGTGCGCTTTCCGGAGAAGCCACCGACGGTCCCGAGCGCCGGCAACGGGATCTCCTTTTCGAATTTCCCGTCGCGGGCGAAGAGCTTCACGCGGTTCGACGCGTCCTGCAGGTAGTCGACGACGAGTCGGTCGCCGACGAGCGAGACGCCTTCGATCGCCGCGTCCCCCTGCGGGACGACGTCGACGAGCGCCGGCTCCGACGCCGCCGACGCGACGTCCACGGCGACGACCCGTCCGCGGGGCGCGTCCTTGTCCGTGAGGAAGTAGAACGTCGTCCCGACGTCGTCGATGAACTGGTACTTCGCGTCGTAGCGGTCGAAGAGCTTCACGAAGTCGCTCGAGGGCCGCGCGAGGTCCCGGTAGTAGACGCGGGTCTTCGGGCTCGTTCCCTCGCCGCTGGTCACGATCAGCCATCGCCCGTCGTCGGTGACGTTGCCCGAGAAGAACCAGTCGGGCTTGTCGGGGCGGGCGTAGATCAGCGCGTCTTCGGATTGCGGGGTCCCGAGCCGGTGGAAGAAGAGCTTCTGGTTCTTGACGATCGCCTGGAGCTCCTTTCCCTTGGCGGGCTCGTCGTAGCGCGAGTAGTAGAAGCCGGAGTCGTCGTGCGTCCACGACGCGCCCGAGAACTTGATCCATTTCAGGTCATCGGGACGGTCTTTCCCGGTGTCGACGTCGCGCACGTGCCATTCGTTCCAGTCCGAGCCCCCGGACGCCGTGCCGTAGGCGAGGAGCTTCCCGTCGTTCGAGACGGCATAGCCCGCCAGCGAGACGGTGCCGTCCTTCGACAGCGTGTTCGGGTCCAGCAGCACGCGCGGCTGGCCGTCGAGGCGGTCCAGAACGTAGAGCGGAGACTGGTTCTGAAGGCCGTCGTTCCGGGTGAAGAAGTACCGCCCGCCGGACTTCGCCGGAGGCGAATACCGCTCGTAGTTCCAGAGCTCGGTCAGGCGCTTCTCGATCTCTTTCCGTTCGGGGATCGCGTCGAGATACGAGCGGGTGAGCCGGTTCTCCGCGTCGATCCACTGGCGAGTCCCGGGGGCATCCGGGTCTTCGAGGGGGCGGTACGGATCCGCCACCTTCGTCCCGTGGTAGTCGTCGACCGCGTTCGAGGTCGGGGCCTTCGGATAGGTGAGGGCGGCGCCCGCCGCCGCGGCGGCGAAAGCGATCAGAAAAAGAGCGAAAAGCTTCATCCCTTCCTCCGGCCGCAGACTACCAGCACGATGCGGCGGACCGCAAAATCCGAAACGGCGCGGCCGGCGTCTCGTCGGAAGGATGCCGGGCCGCGCCTTCGTCGGCGCGGGGAACGGCGATCTCGGGACGCGGCGCTGCCGCCGCCGGGTTCAGCGCGAGTAGATGTCCGGCCGCGCGATCTCCATGTGCCGCTCCGGTGCGGCGAGCGGCCGGAACCCGAACTTTTCGTAGAGGGGATGGGCGTCGCGGGTGACGAGCATCCACCGCCGGAGACCCTGGAGGTCCGGGTGGGAGACGATCGCCTCCATGATCCGCGTCGCGACGCCGCGGCCGCGGAAGTCCTCGAGCACGAAGACGTCGGCGAGATAGGCGAACGTGGCGCGGTCGGTGATGACGCGGGCGAAACCGATCTGCCGCCCCCCTTCGAAAGCGGCGAATCCGAGAGAGCCGCGAACCGCCCGCTCGACGATTTCGCGGGGAACGCCTTCGGCCCAGTAGGACCGGGCGAGATAGCCGTGGACGACGTCGAGGTCGAAGCGGGAAGGGTCGGTCGAGATCTCGAGCGGGAAGGGCGCCGACGGTTCGCCCGTCATGGCGAGGGAGCGAAGCGACCGCGGCGATCTCCATTCCCGGCCCTGCCCGTTGCTTCGCTTCCGCCGCCGCCCGTCCCTCGCCGAGGCTTCGGAAGGCGACGGCGGACAGACCGCTCGCCCGGATGAACGCCGACGATGACCGGGGTCGGGAGGGCGGGAGGGATCCTGTTCACTCGGTCGAGATCTCCGCCGGCTTCTCCGCGTGGAGAGCGGCTTCCATCGTGTGCCAGGGAAGGCTCGCGCACTTGACGCGGACGGGGAACTCGCGGACGCCGGAAAACGCCGCGAGCTTGCCGAGCTCCTCGACGCCGCCGTCCCCCTCCTGGGTGACCATGCGATGGAACTTCCGGAAGGTGTTCTCCGCCTCCTCGACGGTCTTGCCCTTGAGCTCGGAGGTCATCATCGAGGCGGAGGCCTTCGAGATCGCGCATCCGGACCCTTCGAACCGGATGTCGCGGATCCGGTCGCCTTCGAGATCGAGGTAGACCGTCAGGCGGTCGCCGCACAGGGGGTTGTGCCCTTCGGCCTTCCGGTTCGCGTTCTCGAGCTTCCCGAAATTCCGGGGCTTCCGGTTGTGATCGAGGATGACCTCCTGGTAGAGGTCGCGCAGATCGTCGCTCACCCCAGCAGCTCCTTCACCTTGGCGATTCCTTTCACGAGCGCGTCGACCTCCGCCTTCGTGTTGTAGAGGGCGAAGGACGCCCGGACGGTGGCCGGAATCCCGAATCGCTCCATCACCGGCTGGGCGCAGTGATGGCCCGTCCGAACGGCGATCCCCTCCTGGTCGAGAATCGTGCCCACGTCGTGGGGATGGATGTCGCCGAGCACGAACGAGATCACGCTCGCCTTCTCCCGCGCGGTTCCGATGATCCGCAGATCGGCGACGTCCGCCAGAGCCGACGTCGCATGGTCGAGGAGCTCCGTCTCGTGTCCGGCGATCGCGTTCATCCCGAGCTTCTCGATGTATGCGATCGCGGCGCCCAGTCCGATCGCGCCCGCGATGTTGGGCGTTCCCGCCTCGAACTTGAACGGCACGTCGTTCCACGTCGTCTTCTCGAAGGAGACCGAACGGATCATGTCGCCGCCCCCCTGATACGGCGGCATCGCTTCGAGATGCTCGCGCTTCCCGTAGAGCGCCCCGATCCCCGTCGGCCCGTAGAGCTTGTGGCCCGTCACGACGTAGAAGTCGCAGTCGAGCGCCTCGAGATCGACTTTCCGGTGATAGGCGGCCTGCGAGCCGTCGACGAGCACGGGTACGCCCCGCGCGTGCGCCATCCGGATGATCCGCTCGACCGGCGGGATCGTCCCGAGGGCGTTCGACATG